>NZ_DGMV01000068.1:1103-5381 GCF_002388575.1 Marinimicrobium sp. UBA4509 | reverse complement strand
CACCGTAATTGTCGCCGAACAATGTGCCTTGCGGCGGCGTACTCGAGAATCTCAATAAAATCGTCCCGGGTGTAATAGCCATTGCCACTGCCACTTTTGTGCGGCCCGGTGCCCAGTTGGGTGAGCAGACAGTCGGTCTCTTCCGGATCAAAGCAGCGTTCGCCCCCAACGTCAGTCAATTCGGGCAGGCCCGGGATTTCCAGGCGCCAGCCTTCGTCCTCGGTCAGGTGCAGATGCAGCTTGTTGAGCTTGTAGCGGCCCATCTGTTCGATCAGGCGCAGGGTCACGGCCTGGCCGTGGAAGTTGCGGCCCATGTCGTAGTGCATCCCTCGCCAACCGGCGCGGGGCGCATCGAGCACGGTGAGATTGGGCAGGGTGACTGAATCACTGTTCATCGTGGCGGGCAACAGCTTCAACAGACTCTGCAGGCCGTAGAAGGCACCGGCATTGTCCCGACCGGTGATGCGGATCTGGTCGTCGTCGATTTCCAGCCGGTAGCTTTCCGCCTGTTCCGGCAGGTCGGTATCCTCTGATTCCACCCTCAGGCTGATAATGGGGCCCGAGACCGACTCATGGTCCGCGGCACTCGGGAATTCGGCATTGAACAGCGTCGAGAGCTGCTCCGCCAGGTAGTCAGCCTCTGAGCTCAGACAACCGGCGTAGTGAATTGTCCAGTCCGGCGAGAGAGTCGCGCTGCCCCAATGGGTTTCCAGGGACAGCGGCTTGGGAATGATGCGCTGGCGCACCGCCTGATCGGACACCCGCTGCGAGTGGATGGTCCGGTTGCGTTCGTAGCGGCGCTCGGCGGTGGCAATCGGCACCTGATCCTGGGCCGAGCGACGCTGCTGGGCCTCCCGGTCGAATACATCGACAAAACGGCTCATGTCTTCGGTGTCGGTATTGGCAAAAACCGCAGGTTCGCTACCCGGGCGATGAATGAAGGCGCGAGGCATAAAGTCGGTATAGGCCGCCATGGCCGAGGAGGGTTGATAGAACAGCTCCAGGGACTCTCCCGGGGCGAGGCCCGGGAAGTCCTCGGTAGGCGCTACCCGGTGTAAATCCCCCTGGACATGGGTCAAATGCAGGCCGGATACGGTGGTGTCACTCACCCGACGCACCGAGTGGAAATACAACCGCCAGTCACCGGTGCCCTCCGGCAGTGCCACGTCGGAACGGTTGTGCAGCCGAATTCGGGCTTCCGGGCCATCTTCCCCGATGTTGCTGACCACGGCAAAACGCCATTCGGTCTGGGCCGCAAATGCCTTTAATTGGGCGTCGCTGAGTGGTTGGGCAAGGCTGCCCACACTGGCAAAAAGCGCGACTGACAGGAGCAGGACGGTACGTACTATCATTATTGATCTCCACTTGGGGCATGGTCCAAGGTGGAGCATAGCCTACAACGGACAACGTTGTCTAACTAATTATGGGTTCTTTCCTGGTTAGGTCAGAAAGTGCTTATCCCAGTTGCCTCCATGGTTCGGTAGAGTAGTCTGGACCACAGACCGTCATCGGCGTAGGCGGCATAGTCCAGGCTGTACTGGTTGCCGGATCGGTTATGCCAACGATCATCAAACCATTGCGCGGCTGCGGTTAACGGCTCAGAGTCGGAAGATCCCCGCAGTACAACGCTGGTTTCGAGATTCAGGTTGTGCAGGTTGCGGCGAGTGAAATTAGTGGAGCCCAACAAAATCCGTGCCTGGCTCCGGGTGTCTTGATGCATCAGCCATTTGGAGTGGCACTGCTCACCGTGTGTGTCACACCACCGCACTTTTACCCCGGCGTTAACCAGCTCTCGGGCGACCGGGCGGTTGGGCACACCATTTTTTTCGCGCCCGAAGGCGTCTTTGTTGGGGTCGAGCAACACCCGCACCTTGACGCCGCGCTGTGCGGCCTCCTGCAGAGCCCGAACCAGGTGTCGGTCCGATAAATAGAACATTGCCAGGTCCAACCGCTCCCCCGCAGCCGCGCCGTTGATGATGGCCAGAGCGGTTCGTTCGACGGCACGCTCAGTCACCACCTGGACCGACAGGGGAGAACCGGCAACCTCACCTTCAGGTCGATCCAGGAACGGCCTGGGCTCGGGTCCGCCGGAGAAGGCAAGCACGGCGGCTTCACTGTCGAGCAGGTCCCACGCCGCCGGACCACCGAAGCGCAAGGCGACATTGCCGTGGGCGCTGCTTCCGTCGTGGGGGTTGGCCGATGTGACCAGGGCGGCCAGCTCGTTGTCGTTATCCGCGATGATCAGTTTTCGATGGTTGGCCTTGAAGTTGATCAACGCCAGGTAACTGCGCAGAGACACCTGACCCTCCCCAAACGGATTAGGTAGCGTATCCGTTTCGGTGTTTCCCCAGGGTTGAATAAAGGGACGCCAGAATGCGGAGTAGAGGGGATTGCTGTCGCGCAGCCTTGTGAGGTCGGTCAAGGTCACCGAGATGCCGGCGGCTTCCAACCGTTGGAAGTGAGGGGAGGGCAGACCACCGTACAAGGTATTTAGGGGATCGCTGATCACCAGAATCTGAATCTGTGGGTGACGGCGTTTTTGGGCGATAAGCCGGTCGGTCAACTCGTCGGACAGCGCCCGGTGAGTGTCGCTCATCTGCCCCTGGTAGGCATTGAACAGAAACATGTCCACAAGAATGAACCGTTCTGCCTGAGCGACCAGACGGAAGATCTCGTCAAAAATGCGCTGCTCGGTCTGTCGTTCACCCTGTTGATCGATATAGGTCCGATCGGCCAGAAACTGGACCCGGGTTGCCCCTCGGGCGGGGGCTTCCAAGCTGATACCTTCGGGGAGCGGCCTGAAAGCGCCGTACAGGCCCACCGTCAGAACCACAATCAACAGCAGCCCGAAAATGCTGCGAAGTGGGTGACGAATGATCGCCCCCGGTACCCATTTAGCCATTGATATTGCGTCCTTTCCGGTGACTCTTTGAGTCAGTCTTTTTTACTCGGTCTCTGCCAGCCCTGAATGTTACGCTGGCGGCCGCGGGCAATCGCCAGTTCCTCATCGGGAACGTCTTTGGTGATGATCGACCCCGCACCCACCGTTGTGTTCTTGCCCAACTTGACCGGCGCCACCAGCGCGCTGTTGGAACCGATAAAAGCATTGTCCCCGATTTCCGTGAGGAATTTGTTGACCCCGTCGTAGTTACAGGTAATCGTGCCGGCGCCGACATTCACACCGGAGCCGACCTTGCTGTCGCCGATGTAGCTCAGATGGTTGACCTTACTGCCTTCGCCAATGGTCGCTTTCTTGATTTCCACAAAGTTGCCGACCTTGGCCCCATCGGCCAGTAAGGTGCCCGGGCGCAGACGCGCGAAGGGCCCGATGGCGCAATGGCTGGATACCCGTGCGCCCTCAATCACCGAGTTGGCTTTGACTTCAGTGCCCGCGCCGATCACGCAGTCTTTCAGGTAGCAGTTGGGTTCAAGGTGCACGCCATCTTCCAGCATGACCTCGCCTTCAAACACGCAGTTCACATCAATGACCACATCCCGCCCGACGGTCAGCCGGCCACGGCAGTCAAATCGAGCCGGGTCCATCAGGGTGACCCCTTTGACCATCAACTCTTCCGCCTGACGACTCTGGTAGTAACGTTCGAGGGCCGCCTGCTGTTGACGATTGTTGATGCCTTCCACCTCTTCCGGTGTGTCCGGCTGAGCCACATGAATGCCCAGGCCACTTTGGCGCGCCATGGCAATAATGTCGGTCAGGTAGTACTCACCCTGGGCATTATCGTTACTCAGTGCCGGCAGCCACTCGCGCAGGTGTTTGGCTTTAGCAGCCATGATCCCGGTGTTGATTTCAGTGATCCGGCGCTGCTCGTCGTTGGCATCTTTGTATTCAACAATGGCCTCAACCTGGCCGGCGGCATCGCGCAGGATACGTCCGTAGGCTCCCGGGTCGGGAAGATTCACGGTCAGCAGGCCGATGGTGGTGTCGGTCACCGCCTGGGCCAGCTTTTCCAAGGTCGTTGCCTGGGTCAGCGGCACATCGCCGTAAAGAATCAGTACCGTCGCGTCGTCACGGAAGTGGGGCAGGGCCTGGAGCACCGCGTGGCCGGTGCCCAGCTGTTCGGTCTGGGCCACAAAGCGGATATCGTCGGCCGCCATGCGGGCCTCGACCTGTTCGGCGCCATGGCCCACCACCACCAGAATCTGATCACTGCCCAGTGCCCGGGCGCTGTCGATCACATGCTGCACCAGCGGGCGGCCGCCCACGGGATGAAGCACCTTGGGCAGGTTCGAGCGCATTCGGGTGCCTTTACCGGCAGCGAG
>NZ_DGMV01000068.1:334-995 GCF_002388575.1 Marinimicrobium sp. UBA4509 | reverse complement strand
GGTCATGCGGCGACTCCTTCAACAAACCGTTGATCAGGACAAATTAGGGGGAACAATCGTAGTGTGACGGACGTAAAAAAAGGGCGGCCGATCAGCCACCCTTTTCTGTTGCCAATGCCATGCACGGCGAGGCCTACTTGTTGCTGCCCAACTTCTTGCGAATGGACTGCAGCGTACGCAATTGAGCGGCGGCTTCCGCCAACTGCACCGCGGCCTTGGAGTAGTCGATCTCGCCAGACTGGTTGGTGAGCTCTTTCTGGGCGGTTTCTTTGGCTTCCTGGGCGGCTGCTTCATCCATATCATCAGCGCGCAGGGCGGTATCCGCCAACACGGTGACGTGGTAAGGCTGCACTTCCAGATAACCACCGGAAACGTAGTAAATCTCTTCCTCACCATTGTCCTTGACGATGCGCACCGGGCCCGGCTCAAGGCCGGTCAGCAAAGGAGCGTGACCATAGGTCACACCCAGGTCACCCAGGGTACCGGTGGCCACGATCATCTTCACCAACCCGGAGAAGATTTCCCGCTCTGCACTGACAATATCGCAGTGAACTGTCATAGCCATATTTCTGCCTCTAACGCTTCAGGGCCAGTGGCCCGGCAGTGCCGGGCCGGCGGGTTACTTTTTCTTGGCCTTGTTGGCTTTCTCGATGGCTTCTTC
>NZ_DGMV01000068.1:0-176 GCF_002388575.1 Marinimicrobium sp. UBA4509 | reverse complement strand
TTGGCTTTCTCGATGGCTTCTTCAATGGTACCAACCATGTAGAACGCCTGTTCCGGCAGATCATCGTACTCGCCGTCAAGAATGCCTTTAAAGCTGCGAATGGTGTCCTTGAGGGACACGTAAACGCCCGGAGAACCGGTGAACACTTCGGCCACGTGGAACGGCTGGGACAGGAA
>NZ_DGMV01000024.1:6059-9288 GCF_002388575.1 Marinimicrobium sp. UBA4509 | reverse complement strand
TACGCGCTGCGCGCTAATCCGACCTACGGGATTGCTACGGCGGACACAACTCATTACATCCCTTAACAACCCCCAATGGTCCATACCACCAAAAGCCTGTAAACTACGCCCTCATTTCTTCAGCCGTCTATCCCTATGTTCGCGTTTTTCGAAAGTCTGCTCAAACCCTTCCCGGTCGAAGAGCCGCAACAGCCACCCAGGAACCTCGTGGCCTTCTGCCGCCACTATACCAAAGGCGCCGGCAAATTCCTGTTAACCATGTCGTTCATGGCCGCACTGATTGCCGTGATGGAAGTGGCCCTGTTTCAGTTCCTGGGGCTGACTGTCGACTGGCTCGGCCAATACAGCCCAACCCAACTCTGGGCCGAGCGAGGTACAGAACTGTGGCTGATGGCCTTTGTGGTCCTCATCGCCATCCCGATCACGGTGTTTTTTCACTCCACCCTGATTCACCAGACCCTGCTTGGCAACTACCCCATGATCATCCGCTGGCAGGCACACCGCTACCTGCTCGGTCAGAGCGTGGCTTTTTTTCAGGACGAGTTCGCGGGGCGGATCGCCACCAAGGTGATGCAGACCGCCCTGGCGGTTCGCGAAACGGTCATGAAGTTGCTGGACATCACCGTCTATGTGCTGGTGTACTTCACCAGTATGCTGGTGCTGCTGGGCTCGCTCGATTGGCGCTTGATGGTGCCGCTCGGTGCCTGGTTTCTTGCCTACATCGCCCTGCTGCGCTACTTCCTGCCGCGCCTGTCCGCCGTCGCCACCCGACAGGCCAATGCCCGGGCCGATATGACCGGCCGAATCGTGGATACTTACACCAACATTGCCACGGTCAAACTCTTCTCCCACTCCCGGCGCGAATCCGATTACGCCCGGGACGGTATGGAGCGGTTTCTGCACAGCGTCTACCCGCAGATGCGCCTGGCCACCCTGCTCAACAGCGGTGTCTGGGGCATTAATGCCCTGTTGATTTTCAGTAGCGCCGCGCTGTCCATCTGGCTGTGGAGCGGCGATATTATTTCGGTCGGCGCCATTGCCGCCGCCATGGGCCTGGTGTTGCGTCTGAACGGTATGTCCCAGTGGATCATGTGGGAAGTGTCCACCCTGTTTGAAAACATCGGCACCGCCAAAGACGGCATCAACACCCTCTCCCACCCGCGCGCAGTCGGCGATGCAGAGCAGGCGCAACCCCTGAACGTTCGTGAAGGCGGCATTGAATTTGATCAGGTGACCTTCCACTACGACAAAGGCGAAGGGGTGCTGGAGAATTTCTCTCTCGACCTCAAGCCCGGCGAGAAGATTGGTCTGGTCGGCCGCTCCGGCGCCGGCAAATCCACCCTGGTCAACCTGCTGCTGCGCTTCTACGATATCGAGAAGGGGCAGATCCGGATCGACGGTCAAGACATCAGCCAGGTTCAGCAGGAAACCCTGCGCGCCCAGATCGGCATGATCACCCAGGACACCGCCCTGCTCCACCGGTCGGTGCGGGACAACCTGCTGTACGGCAAGCCCGGCGCGACCGAAGAAGAAATGATCGAAGCCGCCAAACAAGCTGAAGCCCACGACTTTATTCTCGGATTGAGTGATGCCGAAGTACGCACCGGCTACGACGCCCACGTGGGCGAGCGCGGCGTGAAACTCTCGGGCGGCCAGCGCCAGCGCATCGCCATTGCCCGGGTGCTGCTTAAAGACGCCCCGATCCTGATCATGGACGAAGCCACCTCGGCCCTGGATTCAGAGGTCGAAAGCATCATTCAGAGCAACCTGAGTCGATTGATGGAAGGCAAAACCGTCATCGCCATCGCGCACCGGTTGTCCACCATTGCCGCGCTGGACCGGTTGATCGTGCTGGACCAGGGAAAGATTGTCGAACAGGGAACCCATTCGGAGTTGATTGCCCAGGGTGGGCTGTATGCACAGTTGTGGTCGCATCAGTCCGGCGGGTTTTTGGGGGAGGAATAGTTCAGTACGGCGGATGCGTCGTAGCTCAGTAACGGCGGATGCGGGCTTTGCCCTTATCCGCCCTACGCGAACTGCCGTGGTATCCGTAGGGCGGATAAGCGAAGCGCATCCGCCGTCACCGGGGGGGGGCACTTCGAACCGTAGGGCGGATCGGTCCGACGCTTCGGAGCCAAAGGCGCATCCGCCGTTACCCAACCTCCCGCCCTACTTCCGAAAATAATGATCCCAAATCAACATCAAAAGCCCAACAAAAAACCCCACATGAGCCACCATCGCCCCACCGGCAAATAACAGCCCCAATCCAATCGGATTCCCGTCGGAAGGCCCAAAAATCACATACGCAATCAGTGGCAAAGAGGTGACAAACACCAACAGCAGACTGTAGGCAATGATCTTCAACCCACGGGACGCATCGCTGCGCCAGATGGCGGTAATGGGATTTTTGATTCTCATCGAAACTACCGGTTGGAAGCAATGTCGGGGAATGTTGTCGGACTACGCGAGTTGCGTTCCGAAACGTCGGACCGGTCCGACCTGCTGGGCTTGCGGCGGAATTTGTCGGGTTACGGCCCTTGGCCTAACCCGACCTACTCGACCGTCGCGCAGCACGTTCAGTAGGTCGGGTTAGCGCAACGCGCGTAACCCGACAAACCTTCCAGTCTTACAGCGCCGCCAAGGTGGTCGGCTGGCGGGACTGTATCAGGGCCTGAACCTGCTCGGCTGATTGCACGCTGCGCACCTCGACACCGCTCGCCTGCAGGTCCACGTCCATACCCAGCTCGTCTTTGACCAGCAGCTCCAGTGCCTCTTGATCCACCTGGCCATCGGCACGGGTGATGCGTTCCATCTGCTCGTCGGTCAACTGGGCACTGCCTCCGGGCAGGTAGATGGTGCCGTTAGAGAAGTCCACCGCAAAAGCGATCACCCCGGGCACAAGGAAGAACAGCAAACCCACGGCGTTAAGAGCCACCACGGCCGGGTCGAGCTGGCCACCGGTCTGCCCTTTCCGCTCCGGGTACAGCACGGTGCCGCAGGCGGTGGTCTGGAGAATCAGGCCAACGCACAGGCCGGAAGCGATGGCTTTGCTTAAGCGATTGATGCGCATAGAGTTTTCCTCTTTGTTGTTGAATTCCACGTAGCAAAGACTATAGCACATGGCTTTGGGTTCCGTGGCGCCAGAAGCTTGGGTTGCGGCGGATGCAGGCTTCGCCCTTATCCGCCCTACGCCATCTGCCGTGCTATCCGTAGGGCGGATAAGGCCAAA
>NZ_DGMV01000024.1:5155-5959 GCF_002388575.1 Marinimicrobium sp. UBA4509 | reverse complement strand
TAGCTCAGTTGGTTAGAGCGCTACCTTGACATGGTAGAGGTCACCAGTTCGAATCTGGTTAGTCCTACCAAATATCGAAAAACGGCTTGAGGTTCAGACCCCAAGCCGTTTTTTTATGCCCAGACATTCAGGCGCCCAAAAACCGCTTTACAGCGTCGGCAACGCAGGTAGCTGTTAAGCGGTTTTTAAAAAAATGCCCGCGCTAAGGCGGGCTAGTTTGAGGAGATGATGGCCAAGAAATAAGGTTGTCAAAAGGCTCCAGTCAGTGAGGGGACAAGTTGTTCAGTTTTTGTACTTGAGCGGCCATGTTGTAACCATCCCACTGATCCGTGCGCGCTTCGCGCCAACCGGAGAGCCATTCCTGGCGCGCTGTGCCGCTCTCGTGCGGACACAGGCTGCGGGACCGACCCGCAATACCGGCTTGATAACCCTTACCAAATGCGCGAGCTGTCTGGTTACGCTTTTGACGTTTCATATGTGATGCACCTCTATGTAGCCGTTAATCTTGCAGAGCCCAGCGCCGGGGTGGCGCTGGGCCTGTTAGGGAAACGCACCCACTGGGCGGGGATGCCCGGCACTGTGCGTAGGGAGGTACTGCATCGCCTCTAGCCAGCCACCCGGGAAAATCGGTGGTGGATCCGTAGAGGCGAATGCTCAGTACAGCAAAAAGCCCCCCGGCTGTGAACGATTGTTTTTTTATAGCAGAGGTGTTTCATATGGCACTTTGCTCTAGAATCCGGTTTGACAAAGTGGTTGGGGTGGGCTTACCAGCGTAAAACCAAACGTTGGGTTACGGCGGATGCG
>NZ_DGMV01000024.1:2648-5028 GCF_002388575.1 Marinimicrobium sp. UBA4509 | reverse complement strand
CGAAGCCCGCATCCGCCGTTACCGCGACTTCAACTGCATCCGCCGTAACCACAACCCAACGCACACACCGGCACCAGGCCGTCCCAAAAACAACTGATGATATCTATGAATCTGTTTGCCACCTGCCCCAAGGGCCTTGAAGGACTGTTGTACCAGGAACTGGACGCCATTGGCGCCCAACACCTCAAGGAAACCGTGGCCGGCGTCGCCTTTGAAGGGGACATTGCCCTCGCCTATCAGGCCTGCCTCTGGTCACGCCTGGCCAACAAGATCCTGCTGCCCCTGGCGGAATTTCCCGTCGGTGACCAGAACACCCTTTACAATGGCGCAAGAAACATCCCCTGGGAAGAACACCTGGGTCCCCAGAGCACCCTGCTGGTGGATTTCATCGGCAGCAGCGGCGCCATTCGCAACACCCAGTTTGGCGCCCTGAAAATCAAGGACGCCATTGTCGATCGCATTCGCGACGTTACCGGTGATCGCCCGTCGGTCAGCAAACAGCACCCGGACCTGCGCATCAATGCCCGCCTGAACAAAGGCAAAGTCACCATTAGCCTGGACCTGTCTGGGGAAAGCCTGCACCGTCGGGGCTACCGCACCAAACAGGGCACCGCCCCGATGAAGGAAAACCTGGCGGCCGGAGTCCTCATGCGCGCCGGTTGGCCGGACATCGCCGCCCGTGGTGGCGCATTGATCGACCCCATGTGCGGCTCCGGCACCCTGCTGGTGGAAGCCGCCCTGATCGCCGCGGACATCGCGCCCGGCCTGGGCCGCGCCCGGTTTGGGTTTGAGCAGTGGCTCAATCACCGCAATGACATCTGGCTCGAGCTGCGCGAAGAAGCCATTGCCCGCAAACGCGCCGGCCTCGCCAAATCCCGCCCGGAAATCCGCGGCTACGACGCCAATCTGTCCGTCATCCGCGCGGCGGAAGACAACATCATCCAGGCCGAACTGGACGACTGGCTGCGAGTCAGTCGCAAGGAGCTGGCCGACCTCAAACAGCCCACCCACAAGGTGCTTGAACCCGGCCTGGTGATCACCAACCCGCCCTACGGCGAGCGCCTGGGTGATGTCGAGTCCCTGAAGTTGCTGTATCACCACCTGGGTGAGCGACTGAAAACCGAATTCAAAGGCTGGCGCGCGGGCATCTTCACCGGCAACCCCGAGCTGGGCAAACAGATGGGCCTGCGGGCGGAAAAGAAATACCGCCTCTATAACGGCACCCTGCCCGCCGAACTACTGATGTTCTCCGTCGAGGAAAGCCAGTTCGTCAGCGCCGCACCCAAGCCCCTGAAAGCCGAGCTCGAGGCCGACGCCCCACTGTCCTCCGGCGCACAGATGCTGGCCAACCGGCTGCAAAAGAACCTGAAACAGCTGGCGAAGTGGGCGAAAAAGCAGCGCCGCGGCTCCGAAGACGGTATTAACGCTTATCGGCTCTACGATGCGGATATGCCCGAGTACTCGGCGGCCATTGACCTGTACCGCTCCGAACAGGGCGAGCTCTATGCTCACGTTCAGGAGTACGCCGCCCCCAAATCCGTGGACGAAGCCCGGGCCGAACAGCGCTTCGCGGAGATTCAGGCAGCCATCCCTCGCGCTCTGGATATTCACCCGGACCGGGTCAGCTACAAACAGCGCCGCCGGCACAAGCACTCCGACGGCAGCCAGTACCAGAAACTCGCCGAGCGCCCCGACGGCGAGATCATCAACGTCATCGAAGGCCAGGCGCGGATTCAGGTCAACCTCTGGCAATATCTGGATACCGGATTATTCCTCGATCATCGCCCGGTACGACTGAAAATCGCCGAAATGGCGAACAACAAACGCTTTCTGAACCTGTTCTGCTACACCGCCAGCGCCAGCGTTCACGCCGCCCTGGGTGGCGCCCGGTTCACTCTCAGTGTGGATATGTCCAATACCTACCTGAAGTGGGCCCGCAACAACCTGGCCCTGAACGGCCTGAGTGACACCAAGCACCGCACAGAACAGGCCGACTGCGTGGAGTGGCTGAAAACCAACGAGCAGGAATTCGACCTGATTCTGCTCGATCCACCGAGCTTCTCCAACTCGAAGAAAATGCCCGGCGTACTGGACATTCAGCGGGACCATGTGGCCCTGATCGACGGCGCCATGAAGGCCTTGGCAAAAGGCGGAACCCTGATTTTCTCCACCAATTTGCGTACGTTTGTGATGGATCAGGACGCGTTGAGTGCGTATCAGCTCGAAGACATTACCGGCCAGACCATCGATAAGGATTTTCAGCGGAATCCGAAGATTCATCAGTGTTGGTTGGTTCGGTGGTAAGTTTCAACATGGGGTTACGGCGGATGCGGTGGGCTTGGGTTACGGCGGATGCGGCCTTCGGCCTTATCCGCCCTAC
>NZ_DGMV01000024.1:852-2508 GCF_002388575.1 Marinimicrobium sp. UBA4509 | reverse complement strand
GCATCCGCCGTAAATACCCGTGATTCCCACCATTTGGCACCCAAATTGCTTCACTAAACCTAACCCCAAAAACCGTAAGGTTTTCGTAACAATTGCCCCGATTTTGCGCTATACTCCAGCGGTTATTGCCCCATGAAGGAGCACAATCGGCCAGAGGCAAGATTCGGTCAATCAATGGAGTTAGAGGTCTATGCTGGAAGCCCTGTTTGAGTCCTCCCGGACCACCAAACGCATTATTTCACTGATTTACGACACCGTCGCTATTGTTACCGCCTTCTACGCCGCCGCCTTCCTGCGGCTCGGCACCTTTAACTCCCAGTTTCTCGATAAAGACGTCACCGTCATCGCCATCACCCTGGTGGTGAGTCTCGCCGTCTTTATCCGCATGGGCATGTACCGCGCCATCCTGCGCTACATGAGCACACCGGCCATGCTGACCATTGTTGGCTGCGTGTTTATTTCCGCACTGGTCCTGGCCACGTCCAGCTTTCTGACCCAGTCCCGACTGCCCCGCTCCATTCCGTTCATCTACCTGACCATCGCCCTGCTGCTCATTGGCGCCCCGCGCCTGATGGTGCGCAGCGTCATCATGATGCTCAACCGACGCAGTGTGGACCTGAAAGAGCCGGTGATCGTCTACGGCGCCGGCTATACCGGCCACCAGCTCACCCTGGCGCTGCAGGGCTCCCAGTACAAGCCCGTCGCTTTTGTGGATGACAATCCGGCGCTACACCGCACCGTGGTGGCCAACATCAAGGTCTACAGCCCGAAAATGATTGAGGCCCTGATCCGCACTCACCGGGTCAGTAAAGTCCTGCTCGCGCTGGGCAGCACGCCCAACTCCCGTCGGGCCCAGGTGATCAAACGTCTGGAGTCCCTCGCTATTTCGGTCCAGACCGTGCCAGCCATTCCGGATATTCTGAGTGGCAAGGCCCGCATCGAACACATCAAGGACGTGGAGATTGAAGACCTGCTGGGGCGCGACCCGGTCTCTTCCCAGCCAGAGCTCATGGCCGCCAACATTACCGACAAAGTGGTCATGGTCACCGGTGCCGGCGGTTCCATCGGTAGCGAGCTGTGTCGCCAGATCATCCAGCACCGCCCCCGCGCCATCGTGCTGTTCGAACTGAACGAGTTCAGCCTCTACCAGATCGAACGCGAGCTGCAGGAAACCCCCGAATTCCGCACAAATCACATCAACCTGTACAGCATTCTGGGCTCCGTCCAGAAAGAACACCGGGTGGAAACCATCATGCGCAGCTTTGGTGTGCAGACGGTCTACCACGCCGCCGCCTACAAGCATGTCCCGCTGGTGGAACACAATATCGTCGAGGGCGTGCGCAACAACGTCTACGGCACCTGGTACACCGCCGAGGCCGCCATTCGCGCCGGGGTGGAATCCTTCGTGCTGGTCTCCACCGACAAGGCCGTACGCCCCACCAACATCATGGGCGCTTCCAAGCGACTGGCAGAACTGGTACTGCAGGGCCTGGCAAAACGCCAGAACCACACCATCTTCAGCATGGTCCGTTTCGGTAACGTGCTAGGCTCTTCTGGCTCAGTGGTACCGTTATTCCGGGAACAGATCAAGAACGGTGGGCCGGTGACCGTTACCCACCCGGAGATGGTCCGTTACTTCATGACCATCCCCGAAGC
>NZ_DGMV01000024.1:255-758 GCF_002388575.1 Marinimicrobium sp. UBA4509 | reverse complement strand
TCATGACCATCCCCGAAGCCGCCAAACTGGTGATTCAGGCAGGCGCCATCGGTACCGGTGGCGACGTGTTCGTACTGGATATGGGCGAGCCGGTGAAAATCGTGGACCTCGCCACCCGGATGATTCACCTCTCGGGCCTGGAAATCAAAGACGAAGACCGCCCCAACGGCGATATAGAAATCGAATTTACCGGCCTGCGTCCAGGCGAGAAGCTGTACGAAGAACTGCTGATCGGCAGCAACGTCTCCGGCACCCAACACCCCGGCATCCTGCGCGCCGAAGAGCATCACCTGAGCTGGGAAGAAACCAAAAACCTTCTGGACGACCTCGACGTGGCCTGCCACGCCTACCAGTGCGACCGCGTGAAACAGCTACTGGTGGAAGCGCCCACGGATTACAAAGCCAGCATGTTGATCAGCGATTCGGTGTGGCGGCAGAAGCAGAATACCGGGAAGTTGCGGGTGGTTAACTGACAGCTCAGTGACGGCGGATGCGCCTTCGGC
>NZ_DGMV01000024.1:0-131 GCF_002388575.1 Marinimicrobium sp. UBA4509 | reverse complement strand
CTTCGGCTTATCCGCCCTACGCGTACCACGGCGATTTGCGTATGGATTGGTGCGGGACGTACCACGGCAGTTCGCGTATGGATTGTGTGCGTGATGTAAAACGGCAGACCGCGTAGGGCGGATAAGCCGAA
>NZ_DGMV01000045.1:3749-4003 GCF_002388575.1 Marinimicrobium sp. UBA4509 | reverse complement strand
GCGGCTCGGGCAAGTCCACCCTGGCGTTCGATACCATCTACGCCGAGGGCCAGCGACGCTATGTGGAGACCTTCTCCGCCTACGCCCGGCAGTTTCTGGACCGGATGGACAAGCCGGCGGTGGACCTGATCGACGGCATCCCGCCGGCCATCGCCATCGAGCAGAGCAATACGGTACGCACCTCCCGCTCCACCGTGGGCACCATGACCGAACTGAACGACTACCTGAAGCTGCTCTTCTCCCGCCTGGCTCAC
>NZ_DGMV01000045.1:0-3657 GCF_002388575.1 Marinimicrobium sp. UBA4509 | reverse complement strand
GGGCTCACCTGTATTGTCAGGGCTGTGGCCGGGAGGTGGTGTGCGACACCGCCCAGAGCGTGGTGGAAGCGCTCTATCGGGACTGGCCCAACGGTCAGCGGCTGATGGTATGCCTGCCCATCACCGTACCGGAGACGCTCAGCGACGATGAAGTGCTGCAACTGCTCAACCAGCAGGGCTACGCCCGCATCCATGGGCGTGATGGCAGCCGGGTGGAAGTGGTACAGGACCGGCTCAAGCTGACCGACGAGAACCGGGGCCGGCTCACCGAGGCGGTGGAAACCGCCCTGCACTACGGCAAGGGCCATGTGCTGATCTATCCAATGGGCGCCGACAGGACCGTGAGCAAGCCGGAGCGCTTCTCCAGCCACCACCACTGCCCAAGCTGCGATATCGACTACCCGGAGCCGACGCCGAGCCAGTTCTCCTTCAACTCGCCTCTGGGCGCCTGTGACAGCTGCCGGGGCTTTGGCCGTATTATCGGTGTGGACTATGGCCTGGTGATTCCGGACGAGCGCCTGAGCCTGAAGGACGGCGCCATCAAACCGATTCAGACGCCGTCGTTCAACGAAGTCCAACGGGATCTGATTCGCTTCGCCAAAAAGCGCAGCATCCCCATCACCAAACCCTGGGCGGAGTTGACCGACGAGCAACAACAGTGGGTCATTCAGGGCGAAGGGGACGGTTCATGGGAAAGTGGCCGCTGGTACGGTATCAAAGAGTTTTTCGACTGGCTGGAAAGCAAGTCCTACAAAATGCACATCCGGGTGCTACTCTCCAAATACCGCTCCTACACACCCTGCCAGGACTGCGGTGGCGCCCGCCTGAAACCCACCTCGCTCTGGTGGCGAGTCGGTTCCTTTGAAGCGGCCGAACAGGCGCTGTCCGGTCGCGCCCGCTTTATACCCAAGGGCAACACGCTTGCAGCGGATCGGTTCAACCAGTTGCCCGGTCTCAACATTGCCGATGTGATGCGCCTGCCCCTGGTGCGCTGCGCCGACTTTTTCGAGCAGATGGGCGACGCCAACGCGGACGAACCCACCCAACTGCTGCTGGAAGAAATCCGCTCGCGGCTGGGCTACCTGTGCGAAGTGGGCCTGGACTACCTGACCCTGGACCGGCAGTCCCGCACCCTGAGCGGCGGCGAAGTGCAGCGCATCAACCTCACCACCGCTCTGGGCACCTCATTGGTGAATACGCTGTTCGTGCTGGACGAGCCCAGCACCGGCCTGCATCCGCGCGATATTCAGCGGCTGGTCAAAGTCCTGCACCGACTGCGTGACGCCGGCAACTCCCTGCTGGTGGTGGAGCACGACCCGCAGGTGATTCTCGCCGCCGACCGCATTCTGGATATCGGCCCAGGCCCGGGCCGCCACGGCGGCAATATTGAATTCTTCGGCACACCCAATGCGTTGCTCAAGCGCAAGACCAATCTCACGGCAAGCTACTTAAACGGAACCAAACAAGTATCAGTTCGGCACGAGCAGGTTCCGGGTATACCGGTCCGGGACCGTCTGCCGCATGGAAGCGGCAGTCGAGCCCCCATGGAAGGGTCCACGGCGAGTCCCGGACCGGTATACCCGGAACCTGCGTCCCAAAAGAATCTGCCTGCCATCACCATCACCGGTGCACGCGAACACAACCTGAAAAACATCAACGTCACCATTCCGTTGAAAAAACTGGTGTGCCTCACCGGCGTAAGCGGCTCGGGCAAGTCCACCCTGATGCGCCAGATACTCTACCCGGCCATCCTCAAACACCTGGGCGAACAGACCGAAGCGCCCGGCGCTCACCAACGTATCGACGGACTGGATAAAATCGACCGGGCGGTGATGGTCGACCAGAGCCCCATCGGCAAAACCACGCGCTCCACACCGGCCACCTACGTGGGCGCCTTCGACGCCATCCGCAAACTGTTTGTCGCCACACCCCTGGCCAAAGAGCGCGGCTATACGCCGGGCACCTTCAGTTTCAACTCCGGCAACGGCCGTTGCCCCACTTGCCAGGGCAACGGCTTCGAGCATGTGGAGATGCAGTTTCTGAGCGACGTGTATCTGCGCTGCCCGGACTGCGATGGTAAACGCTTCCGCGATGAAATTCTGGAAGTGAAACTGCTGCAGGATGCCGACGAAGGTCGACGTGCTCTGTCCATTGCCGACGCCCTGGCGATGACCGTGGCCGAAGCGCTGACGTTCTTCCACGATAAACCCGAGGTCCAGCGTAGCCTGCAACCCCTGGCGGACGTGGGCCTGGACTATGTGCAACTGGGCCAGGCCGTGCCCACCCTGAGTGGCGGTGAAGCGCAGCGCCTGAAACTCGCAGGTCACCTCGCCAACACTAAGGCCAAAGATAAAGAACACATCCTGTTCCTGTTCGACGAACCCACCACCGGCCTGCACTTTGCCGATATCGCGACTCTCATGGGCGCCTTCCGCCAGTTGCAGGCCGCAGGACATTCGCTGCTGGTGATCGAACACAACCTGGATGTGATTCGCGCTGCAGACTGGTTGATCGATATTGGGCCGGAAGGCGGCGACGCCGGCGGGGAACTGCTGGCGGCGGGCAGCCCAGCCGAGATCATGGCCAGCAACAACGGTTATACCGCCCAGGCATTGCGCGAGTACGACGCGTCCTTGACGCAAGGGGTCGCTCTGCCCGCGCCCGCGAAAAAGCGCAAGCGCAAAACCGATCAGGTCATCAGCGTGCACCACGCCCGCGAACACAACCTGAAGAATATCGACGTCACCATTCCGCGGGATAAACTCACCGTCATCTCCGGCGTCAGCGGCAGTGGCAAAAGCACCCTGGCGTTCGATCTGATTTTTGGCGAAGGCCAGCGTCGCTACCTGGAATCCCTGAACGCCTACGCCCGGCAGTTTGTGCAGCCCGCCTCGCGCCCGGATGTGGATGCCATCTACGGTATCCCCCCGGCCGTGGCCATCGAACAGCGCACCAGTCGCGGCGGGCGCAAAAGCACCCTGGCGACCCTGACGGAAATCTACCACTACCTGCGGTTGCTCTACGTCAAGCTCGGTACCCAGCACTGCCCGGAGTGCGAAGTACCCATCGAACCGCAGACCCCAGCCGCCATTCTGGCGCGGGTGCAGAAAGATTACCGCAACCGGGAGGTCACGTTGCTCGCGCCCATGGTCGTCGCGCGCAAGGGCATATACCGCGAACTGGCCGAATGGGCCGCCGCCCGTGGTTACACCAGACTGCGTGTGGACGGCGAGTACCAACCCACCGACAACTGGCCCAAGCTGGACCGCTATCGCGAACACAACATCGAGCTACCGCTGACCGACGTGACCGTTTCCGCCAGGAACGAACGGGCCTTGATGGATGGCCTGGAGCAGGCACTGGATCTTGGGAACGGCATTGTGATTGTGGCGCCCGTCGACAAACGTACGGGCAAACAGGCCGCCAGTGAACGCCTGTTCTCCACCCAGCGCGCCTGCCCGAGCTGCGGCGACGGTTTCGATGAACTGGACCCGCGCCTGTTCTCCTACAACTCCAAACACGGCTGGTGCCAACGCTGCTACGGCACCGGGCAGATCATCAAGGGCTTTGACGAAGAACAGACCGGCGAGGAACGCACCTGGCTGCCGGACGACGAAGCGGGTACGGAAAAAATCTGCGCGGGCTTCAACGGCAAAC
>NZ_DGMV01000003.1:5392-5555 GCF_002388575.1 Marinimicrobium sp. UBA4509 | reverse complement strand
CCACCAATTGTTCGGCGGTCAGCACCTGTACATCCTGCAAGGACGGATTGTTTTCGTGTAATGGCGGCGCAGCGATGCCCGTCAGAGGTACGATAAGTACCACCAGGGCCATCAGGCCACCCACTTGGTTGCGCATGGGAAGTACCCTCAATCGGCATAACGA
>NZ_DGMV01000003.1:4534-5214 GCF_002388575.1 Marinimicrobium sp. UBA4509 | reverse complement strand
CCCTCAATCGGCATAACGAAAAACCCTCGGCTTCCTTATATAAGGCAAGCCAACGTTCATAACAGTTTAGAGGGGTTAATCAGATACGCAGACGAAGGGTAGAGAGATAGACAGTACGACCGCTTTCGGTCTGGGCAAGGAGCCAGTCGGGGTCAGAGGGAGGGGCCACGGGGGACAGGGAAGACAGCGCGTCCAGATGGGGCCAGTACAGCAAGGCGACCATACCCGACCACGTCAGTACCTGGTCAGCGCTTGACGAGGCAGGTGCGGCGTCTTCGAATCCCGATTGGTACTCGACATCACAGCAGGACGCTGACAACGCGCTCAAGCCAACATGTTCGCAACCTTCCTCCGAGGGGGGAGGTGCTGCCTTGTCGCAGCCTGCCATGCCGTCTTCACAACAGCACACCGGCTGGGGCGGCATTTCCATGGTCTCGCAGGCATAGGTAAACAGTCCCCAAAGCATGAGGAGCAACGGAACCACTATAAGCCAACGATTACGTTTAATCATCTGTCCTGGGTGCAATCTACCTAAAGTATTGAGCGCGTAACTTTAACACGTCTACCGACTCCTGAAAAAACACTTTCCCTTCTTTGCTCGCTCAAAGTGACTTGCCCTGCTATCGCGAGTATGAGTCGGGCCGCTTTGGGACCGAGCGCAGGCCCTCACCTGCGCTCGG
>NZ_DGMV01000003.1:3917-4410 GCF_002388575.1 Marinimicrobium sp. UBA4509 | reverse complement strand
GCTTCGCCGTTTTAACGGCTTTCGATGTCAGTCACCACGAATCTGCCGTTCTTCTTGGTAAATGTAAACGAGATTTTCTCCCCCGTTTTCAAGTCTTTGAGTAGCGCTTTGTCGGCAACCGCAAAGCCCATAGTCATGGCCGGCCAGTCCAAAGTTGGGACCGGATCGTGGGCCAAGGTGACGCGATTGCTTTCTTTGTCGACACTTTTTACAGTCGCGGTCGTTTGATGCGTTTCCACCGCTTCCTGTGCGTAAACGGCAGGCACAAGTGCAGCCGCTCCAACACCGCCTACAAAAAGTACCGAGAAGCTGATAGCTGTCGCTCCAATTACGTTTTTCATAATATGTTTCCTCTAAATATACTTAGATTTCTAGTAAATCGTCCTGACAGGACGCTTAGGTCTGAATTTCGGCACCACGAGCTTTTACAAGCTCACGATGCGCAAAAATGAATTTGGCGCCAAAGACCTGCCAGGCCCTTGGCACCAAAACC
>NZ_DGMV01000003.1:2622-3777 GCF_002388575.1 Marinimicrobium sp. UBA4509 | reverse complement strand
CCGCTAGCTGCTCGACTGCTCGAGGGAAGCGCTCGGGCTGCGGTCCCGCTCCATCATGTTTTGATGCATTTTTTCGTGCATCATTCGGCAGTGCTCCATCATGTCCTTCATTGAGCTCATCATTTTGTCCTCCTTGGCGTTGTTTTTAGTGATGGATTTATGAGTTGGTCGACTGGGTATGGAATCAGAGCGCCGGTCAGCGTTCGCTTGAGCGCTCACATACCCGGTTGCCATACTGGCCGCGACCATGGAGAAAGAAAGAATAACGGCTTTGGTCAAGGTTAGTGATTTCATAATCTGTCCTCGCAAGAAAAATGGCATGCACATCGACGGGCCAAATGCCGCATCGACTTTATAGGTGCAAATAACCGTAAATAAAGACGGATTTACAGCGAGGATGCCGGTTTAGGCGGATGGTCGATCGGGTACTGGGCGGCAATGGGCGCCAAGATAGTGGAGGTAGAAAGGAAGGAAATGGCACCCGAGTAAAAAGCCAGCGTATCGCCGTTGACGGACTGGTAATTCGCGCAGGTGGAATGGCAGCTGTCAGCGTCCATCTGGCAATCAGGCGCTGCACCACTGCCGTTATCGGACATGGCGACCAATTTCTCGTTCGTCATGTTCATGACACAGGCGGGGTTCATACCTGGCTCCTGGAGCGACATACCCTCCATGGGCATACCTAGGCCAGCCTGCACCCCGGACCCTGACAGGATCAGTGCGGCAACCATCACGGTTTGCATGAATAGGCTCGTCAATCGCTTCAGCATGACTCTGTGCCGGTTACTCCGATGAATAGGTCGGATTCTCAATCACGGCAGTTAGGACCTGCCGTCTAGCTCGAAGTTCCAAATAGAATACCACAACATTAATCATCCCGATGACCCGTCCACAACCCATTTATCTGCAACCTATTATTACCTACGTCGGACGGGGCGCCACACGGCCGTTAGGTCTGCTTTTACCGCCAGCGTAGGGGCATCAGGAACTCCTGCCGAGACAAAGGCTCAGCCCGCCTACCCGGCACAGCAAGACAATTGGCTCACATCTTTGGTGAACGTCTGCGCGCAGAGCTTGAGGCCTTCGACCATGGTCAGGTAGGGAAACAATTCATTTCCGATTTCCTGAATCGTCATGCGTGCCCGTATCGCCATC
>NZ_DGMV01000003.1:740-2445 GCF_002388575.1 Marinimicrobium sp. UBA4509 | reverse complement strand
CCGCCGTTTGGATCAGCTCCCCTGCTTCTCCCGCCACGGCCTGCACGCCCAGTAACCGTCCACTTTCACGTTCGGCGACCAGTTTGATGAACCCTCCGGTATCGAAGTTGACAAGGGCCCGCGGCACGTTGTCGAGAGTCAGGGTACGGCTGTCGGTGGCGTAGCCTTTTGCCTCGGCGTCAGCTTCGGATAAACCGACGGTCGCGATCTGCGGATCGGTAAAAACCACCTCCGGCATGGCACTGAGATCCAGCTGGGCATCGCCGCCGGTCATATTGACCGCTGCCCGGCTGCCACCTGCGGCCGCCACATAGACAAACTGGGGTTGATTGGTGCAGTCACCGGAGGCGTATATGCCCGGCACTCGCGTCTGAAGCTGCTCGTCCACGACAATGGCCCCCCGATCCGTCTCGACGCCGATTTCATCCAGGTTGAGCATCTCGGTGTTCGGTGTGCGTCCCACGGCCACCAGCAACCGATCAGCCCGCAGTTCCCCGGCGTTTGTGTCGAGCACGAACTCCTCATCGGCATAGCTGATTTCGCTCGCCTGCGTGCCGTTCAATACCTTGATGCCCTCGGCCCGGAAAGCGGTTTCAATGGCCTCGCCCACGGCCGGGTCCTCCCGGGAAAACAGCCGGCTGCGCGCCAGAATGGTCACCTCGCTGCCCAGCCGGGCAAACGCCTGGGCCAGTTCCACCGCCACGGCGGAACCGCCAATGACAATCAGCCGGTTCGGAATGCTGTCGCTGGCCAGTGCCGTGGTGGACGTCCAGTACGGCGTACCGGACAAGCCTGGAACCGGGGGGATGGCTGGCCGCGCGCCGGTACCGATGAACGCTCTGTCAAAGCGCACCTCGCGTTCCGTGCCGTCGGCTCCCGTTACCTGCAATGTATTGGCATCGATAAAACGAGCCTCACCCTTCAAGACAGTGATCGCCGGATTGTCGTCAAGGATGCCCTCATATTTGGCGTGACGAAGCGCCTCAACCCGGGCCTGTTGCTGGGCCAGCAAGCGGGGCCTGTCAATGGAGGGCTCGGTCGCCGCAATACCCTCGTCGAACGGACTGGTGCGGCGTAGATGGGCCACGTTCGCGGCCCGGATCATGATTTTGGATGGCACACAGCCGATATTCACGCAGGTGCCCCCCATGGTGCCACGCT
Organism: Marinimicrobium sp. UBA4509; assembly: GCF_002388575.1. Taxonomy (NCBI): domain Bacteria; kingdom Pseudomonadati; phylum Pseudomonadota; class Gammaproteobacteria; order Cellvibrionales; family Cellvibrionaceae; genus Marinimicrobium; species Marinimicrobium sp. UBA4509. The sequence goes on along the minus strand of NZ_DGMV01000003.1, from coordinate 1,284 downwards.
CGATCAGCGTGACCCGGGCTCCGCGTTCCGATGACTTCAGGGCGGCGGCCATGGCAGCGCCGCCACTGCCAATCACAGCAATATGCAGGTTGTCGTTACTCATTCATGTGACTCCTTGGTAGAGGGGCTATCGCAGCAGGCGTCGTATTGCTTTTTGCGCCATAGGGCGTAGCAGGTCAGGCCGAAAAAAATACGAGCGCGGGCAACAGCACGTAATCGAGATAGCCGGTCAACGAGGCCAGGCCGACGGCCCCGAATAGAACCACCAGGACCGGCGTAAAACAGCACAGCGCCACTATGACCGCTCCAATAATGCTCACTCGCAATAGAGGATTGGGATCTTTTATGGCTACTCCTGTTTGGTTCCGGCTTGTTGCAGCGTGGACGGATAGCCCGCATTGGTTGTTGCCTGGGTGAGTGCCTCGACGGACGTTTTCTCATCGTCGAAAGTGACCGTCACATCACGTTCTTCATAGCGAACTTCGACAGCGCTCACCCCTTCCACCCGCTTGAGAGCGGATTTGACGGTGATCGGGCAGGCCGA
>NZ_DGMV01000003.1:359-644 GCF_002388575.1 Marinimicrobium sp. UBA4509 | reverse complement strand
GGGCAGGCCGAACAGGTCATGCCGGGAACGGACAAGGTAACGGTTTGTTGCGCCGCCAGTGCGGGCAGGCTGAATAGCGTGAACAGTACGGCAGCGATCAGGGACTTTTTCATAGTGTATGGTCTCTCAGTCAGCAGGGTGGATCAGCTCTCAGTAAAACAGCGGTAAGACGAAAGGGAACGCCAGTGCGGTCAGTATGAGTAGCGCGACGACCCAGAAAGCGACCTTATAAGCGGTGCGCACTTGCGGCACTGCGCAGACCTCGCCCGGCTGGCAATCCTGTGC
>NZ_DGMV01000003.1:0-161 GCF_002388575.1 Marinimicrobium sp. UBA4509 | reverse complement strand
CGGTATATCCGGCGCCAGGCAAAGACCATTGCCACCAGCGCAGCCCCAATGAACCATGGCCGGTAGGGTTCCAGAGCCGCAAGGTTGCCGATCCAGGCGCCCGAAACACCCAGAGTGATCAGGACCAGGGGGCCGAGACAGCAAGCCGAGGCTAAAATCGC
>NZ_DGMV01000023.1:11857-12555 GCF_002388575.1 Marinimicrobium sp. UBA4509 | reverse complement strand
GCCAACCGCCTGGGCGGCAACTCGCTGCTGGACCTGGTGGTGTTCGGCCGGGCGGCCGGCAAGCACATCGAGAAAGTGCTGCGTGAAGGCGCAGAGCAGCAGGCGCCGCGCGAGAGCGATATCGAAGCGTCGCTGGCCCGACTGAATCGCCTGAACAGCTCGACCGGTGGGGAGAGCAGTGCGGTACTGCGCAAAGAGCTGCAGGAAGTGATGCAAAACCACTTTGGCGTATTCCGCAAGGGTGACTTCATGGCCGAGGGCATCAAAAAGCTGGCCGCCCTGCGCGAGCGCATTGAAAACGTGTCTATCGACGACAAGAGCGATGCGTTCAATACGGCCCGGATTGAAGCTCTGGAGTTGCAGAACCTGCTGGAAGTGGCCGAGGCCACTGCCATCGCGGCCAATGAGCGCACCGAGTCTCGCGGCGCCCATGCCCGCGAGGACTTCCAGGAGCGCGACGACAAGAACTGGCTGTGCCACTCCATGTACTATCCGGTCGACAAGCGGGTGGGTAAGCGCGGCGTGAACTTTGCCCCGCGCACCATGGACGCGTTCGAACCGAAAGCACGTGTTTATTAAGGGGTACGAGTTATGTTGAAAGTTGAAGTCTATCGCTACAACCCCGAGACCGACAAAGCGCCTTACATGAAGTCCTACGAAGTGGACACTCAGGGTAAGGACCTGATGGTGCTCGACGT
>NZ_DGMV01000023.1:11390-11771 GCF_002388575.1 Marinimicrobium sp. UBA4509 | reverse complement strand
GACCTGATGGTGCTCGACGTGCTGGGTATGCTCAAGGAACAGGACGAATCCCTGGCTTACCGTCGCTCCTGCCGCGAGGGGGTTTGTGGCTCGGATGGCATGAATATCAACGGCGTTAATGGGCTGGCCTGTATCACGCCGCTGTCTCAGGCGGTAAAGAACAACAAGTTGGTGGTTCGGCCACTGCCTGGACTTCCGGTGATTCGTGATCTGGTCATCGATATGACCCAGTTCTACGATCAGTACAAGAAAATCGAGCCCTATTTGCAAAATGATACCCCCGCTCCGGCAATCGAGCGGTTACAATCTCCCGAAGATCGTGCCAAGCTGGACGGTCTGTACGAGTGTATCCTGTGCGCCTGCTGCTCAACCAGCTGCCCG
>NZ_DGMV01000023.1:0-11300 GCF_002388575.1 Marinimicrobium sp. UBA4509 | reverse complement strand
CAACCAGCTGCCCGTCGTTCTGGTGGAATCCGGACAAGTTCATTGGTCCGGCCGGTCTGCTCCAGGCCTACCGCTTCCTGGCGGACAGCCGCGACCTGGCCACAGAGAAACGCTTGTCGAACCTGGATGACCCCTTCAGCGTCTTCCGCTGTCACGGCATTCAGAACTGTGTGTCCGTGTGCCCCAAAGGGTTGAACCCGACCCGGGCGATCGGTCATATTCGCACCATGCTGCTGCAAAGTGCGACCTGATCACACTCAGATGTGAGCAACATGGGTCGGGCCGAGAGCCCGGCTGTTCGGCACACCCTCAAGGGTGTGCCTGAGTATTTGAGCGGCGCGTTCTGCCACAAGCGGAGTGCGTTATGGTAGCTAACGGCTAGAGACTAGCAGGGGGAGTATCGGGTAACACCCGATCCGGCCGCCAGCCATCCCGGTGAACCGGTGGTTGGCGAACCCCATGACAAGGTGGGTGTAATGCAAGACAGCATCATGGAGCAATTTTGGCGCACGTCCCATATCTCCGGAGGGAATGCCGCCTACGTCGAAGCGCTCTACGACACATATCTACACGATCCCAATGCGGTTCCCGATGAGTGGCGCAATTACTTTGAGCAATTGCCCCGGGTCAACGGGGTAGTCACCCAAGACGTTCCGCACTCCGTAATCCGCGAGCAGTTCCAGCGTCTCGCCAAAACCCGCTCAGCGACCGCGTCGGCCACGGCGGCGGGCTCCGTCAGCCTCGAGCACGAGCGCAAGCAGGTCAAAGTTCTTCAGCTGATCAGCTCCTACCGCTTCCGCGGCCACCAGAAAGCCCAACTCGACCCCCTCAGCCTGATGGATCGTGAACGAGTTCCTGACCTGGAGCTGGGATTTCATGGTCTGACAGAAGCGGATCTGGACACGGTTTTCAACACCGGCAACCTGTTCATCGGCCGGGAAGAGGCGCCGCTCAAGGACATTGTCGATGCTCTGGAGCAGACCTACTGCGGGCACGTCGGTCCGGAAATCATGCATATCACCAACCTGGCGGAGAAGCAGTGGCTTCAGCAGCGCCTGGAGAGTGTGCGTTCCAAGCCGGACTTCAGCGATGAGCAGCGCCTGGCCGTGTTGGACCGTCTGGTGGCGGCCGAAGGGCTGGAGCGGCACCTTGATAGCAAATACCCCGGGACCAAGCGTTTTGGTCTGGAGGGGGGCGAGAGCTTTATTCCGCTGGTGGATGCGATCGTCAACCGCGCGGGCGGTTACGGCGCAAAAGAAATCGTGCTGGGTATGGCTCACCGTGGCCGTCTGAACACGCTGGTCAACATCTTCGGTAAGAGCCCGTCAGAACTGTTTGGCGAGTTCGAAGGCACCAAGCGTCTGGTGGACACCTCAGGCGATGTGAAATACCACCAGGGTTTCTCCTCCAATATCATGACCCCGGGCGGCGAACTGCACATGGCCATGGCCTTCAACCCGTCGCACCTGGAGATCGTCTCTCCGGTGGTTGAAGGGTCGGTACGGGCCCGCCAGGATCGCCGTGAAGACCCGATCGGCGCCAAGGTGCTGCCCATCGTGGTGCACGGGGACGCGGCCTTCGCCGGTCAGGGCGTGGTCATGGAAACCTTCCAGATGTCCCAGACTCGAGCCTATGCCACCGGCGGTACCGTACACCTGGTGATCAACAACCAGGTGGGCTTTACCACCAGCAAGCGCGAAGACATGCGCTCCACCGAGTACTGCACCGACGTGGCCAAGATGGTGGAAGCGCCGATTTTCCACGTCAATGGTGACGATCCGGACGCGGTGCTGTTTGCGGCCCAGTTGGCGGCGGACTATCGCTATGAGTTCAAGAAAGACGTGGTGATCGATCTGGTCTGTTACCGTCGTCGCGGCCACAATGAGGCTGATGATCCCTCGGCGACCCAGCCTTTGATGTATCAACTGATCCGCAAGCAAAAAACCACCCGTGCGCTCTACGCCGACAAACTGGTGGAAGCTGGCGTGGTGACCGCGGAAAAAGTTGACGAAATGATGAACAACTACCGCGCCGCCCTGGACCGCGGTGAAAGTGTGGCCAACGGCCTGGTCAGTGAGCCGGACCGCTCGCTGTTTGTCGACTGGACGCCCTACATCGGCCACGACTGGAATACGCCGGGCGATACCAGCTTCGACCTGAAACGTCTGCAGGAACTCGGTCACAAGATGTGCGAGATTCCCGACGGCGTGGTGGTGCAAAAGCAGGTCGGCAAGATTTACGACGACCGTCGCAAGATGGCCGGTGGCGCTCTGCCCATCAACTGGGGCATGGCGGAAACGCTCGCCTACGCAACGCTGCTGGATCAGGGCTACGGCGTCCGCCTGACCGGTCAGGATGTCGGGCGAGGCACCTTCTCACACCGTCACGCAGTAGTGCACAGTCAGAAAGACGGTTCCACCTATATCCCGCTGCGTCACCTCAAAGAGGATCAGCCAGCGCTGGATCTTTATGACTCCTTCCTGTCCGAAGAGGCGGTGCTGGCGTTCGAGTATGGCTATGCCACCACTACCCCGAACGGCCTGATCATCTGGGAAGCCCAATTTGGCGATTTCGCCAACGGCGCGCAGGTGGTCATCGACCAGTTCATCACCAGTGGTGAGCACAAGTGGGGTCGCTTGTGTGGCTTGACCATGCTGTTGCCACACGGCTACGAAGGGCAGGGCCCGGAGCACTCCTCCGCGCGTCTGGAGCGCTTTATGCAGCTGTGTGCCGAGCACAACATTCAGGTCTGTATTCCGACCACCCCGGCTCAGGTGTTTCACATGCTGCGCCGTCAGGTGATCCGCCCGATGCGTCGCCCACTGGTGGTCATGAGTCCGAAATGGATTCTGCGTCACAAGCTGGCGACCTCCAGCCTGGAAGATCTGGCCAACGGTCACTTCCACAATGTGATCACCGATGAGCAGGTTGACCCGGCGAAAGCCAAGCGGGTGGTGCTCTGTTCCGGCAAGGTGTACTACCACCTGCTGGAAGAGCGCATGGAACGTGAACAGGATGACGTGGCTCTGGTCCGTCTGGAGCAGCTCTACCCCTTCCCGGAAGAAGAATTGAAAGAGGCGCTGGCGCCTTTCAAAAATCTGAAGGATATCGTCTGGTGTCAGGAAGAGCCCATGAACCAGGGCGCCTGGTACAGCAGCCAGCACCACATGCGGCGTGTGGTGAATGATCACAACCCGGACCTCTATCTCAGCTATGTGGGGCGCGACCCATCAGCGGCACCGGCCGCGGGTTATGCCTCCGTGCATCTGGAAGAGCAGAAGCGTTTCATCAATGAGGCTCTGAGCGTTTGACGCCGGAGCCTGTGTTCGACAAAGAATCCACAGCGATTGCTAAGGACAAAGAATGACTATTGAGATCAAAGCCCCGACTTTCCCCGAATCTGTTCAGGACGGGAGCATCGCCACCTGGCATAAAAAGCCCGGTGAGGCTGTTTCCCGCGACGAATTGATTGTCGATATTGAAACCGACAAAGTGGTGCTGGAAGTGGTGGCACCGGCAGATGGCAGCCTGTCTGAAATCCTGAAAGAAGAGGGCGATACCGTCCTGAGCAATGAAGTCATTGCCAAGTTTGAAGAAGGCGCGGTCGGCTCCAAGAGTGACGACAAAGGCGCCAAGGACGAAAACAAAGGTGATAGTTCCGACGAGAAGAAATCGGAAGAGAAGTCCGAGAGCAAGCCCGCGGACAGCGGCGACCAGTCGGCGTCCAGCGATGACGGTGAAAAACTGCTCAGCCCCGCTGCGCGCAAAATGGCCGATGAAAACAACATTGACCCCAACAGCGTGCCGGGTACCGGGAAAGACGGTCGGGTCACCAAAGAGGATGTGGCCAACTTCCTCAAATCCGGTGACAGCAAGGCCGCCAGCGCGTCGAGCAGTGCCCCGGCCAAAGCCGCGGAAGTCGAAGCGCCCGCCGGCGATCGTGCCGAGAAGCGCGTGCCGATGACCCGTCTGCGCAAGCGCATTGCCGAGCGTCTGCTCGAGGCCTCCAACACCACCGCCATGTTGACCACCTTCAACGAGGTGAACATGGGGCCGATCATGGAGCTGCGGGCCAAGTACAAAGATCAGTTCGAAAAGTCGCACGACGGTACCCGTCTGGGCTTTATGGGCTTCTTTGTGAAAGCCGCCGCCGAAGCGCTGCGTCGCTTCCCCGCCGTGAACGCCTCTATCGACAACAATGATGTTGTCTACCACGGCTATCAGGACATCGGTGTGGCGGTTTCTACCGACAAAGGCCTGGTCGTGCCGGTATTGCGCAACGCTGAGAGCATGGGCCTGGCGGATATCGAAAGCACCATTCGCGACTACGGTCTGCGCGCCCGTGATGGCAAGCTGGGTATTGAGGAAATGACCGGCGGTACCTTCACCATCACCAACGGTGGGGTCTTCGGTTCATTGTTGTCCACTCCGATTTTGAATCTTCCGCAATCCGCCATTCTGGGCATGCACAAGATTCAGGAGCGCCCGATGGCGGTCAATGGCGAGGTGAAAATCCTGCCGATGATGTACCTGGCGCTTTCCTACGACCACCGTCTGCTGGATGGCAAAGAAGCCGTTCAGTTCCTGGTCACTATCAAGGACCTGCTGGAAGATCCGGCGCGCATCCTTCTGGAAATCTGATGAACAAAGCGGGCAGGTTACTGCCCGCTTTGGTATAGCTCACTGACCGAATAATGGTGTTTGGCCCGATGAAGCAAGGGCCAGGCAGCCTTGTAAACCTGGGAAATGAAATATGTCTGATAAATTTGATGTGGTAGTCATTGGTTCCGGTCCGGCCGGATACGTTGCGGCGATTCGCGCGGCGCAGCTGGGTCTGAAAACGGCGTGTGTTGAAAAATGGCAGAACAGTGAAGGTAAGGGCGTCAATGGTGGCACCTGCCTGAATGTGGGCTGTATCCCGTCCAAGGCGCTGCTGGATAGCTCCTACAAGTACCACGAAGCCAAAGACGACTTCAAAGTACACGGTATTTCGACCAAGGGCATCGAGATTGATGTGCCCTCAATGATTCAGCGCAAAGACAACATCGTCAAACAGCTGACCGGCGGTATCTCGGCCTTGTTCAAGGCCAATGGCGTCACCTCCGTTTTCGGCACGGGCAAACTGCTCGCCAACCGCAAGGTGGAAGTGACTGGTCACGACGGTAAAACCAAAACCCTCGAGGCGGATAACGTCATTCTGGCGTCGGGCTCCAAGCCCATCGATATCCCGGTCGCCAAAATTGATAACGACGTGATCGTCGACTCCACCGGTGCGCTCGAGTTTGATGCGGTACCCAAGCGTCTGGGCGTGATCGGCGCGGGTGTGATCGGTCTGGAACTGGGCAGTGTCTGGAACCGTCTGGGCTCCGATGTGGTGGTGCTTGAAGCCATGGACAAATTCCTGTCCATCATGGATCAGCAGATTGCCAAAGAAACCCAGAAAATCCTCACCAAGCAGGGCCTGGATATTCGCCTGAGCTGCCGGGTGACCGGCTCCGAAGTCAAGGGTAAGGAAGTGACCGTGACCTTTACCGATAAAGACGGTAAAGAGCAGAAAGAGACCTTTGACAAGCTGATCGTCTGTGTCGGGCGTCGTCCGTACACCGAAGGCCTGCTGGCGGAAGACAGCGGTGTGAACCTGGACGAGCGCGGTTTTATTTACGTCAACGACCTGTGTGCGACGGGCGCCCCCGGTGTCTGGGCCATTGGTGATGTGGTGCGCGGCCCCATGCTCGCGCACAAAGGTTCTGAAGAGGGCGTGATGGTTGCCGAGCGTATTGCCGGTCAGAAAACCGTGATGAACTACGATGTGGTTCCGAATGTGATCTACACCCATCCGGAAGTGGCTTCCGTCGGCCGCACCGAAGAGCAGATCAAGGCCGATGGGGAGCCCTACAACGTCGGTACTTTCCCGTTTGCGGCCAGCGGCCGTGCCATGGCGGCCAATGAAACCGGCGGTCTGGTCAAAATCATTGCCCATGCGGACACCGATCGCATTCTTGGCGCTCACATTGTGGGACCGAGTGCGGCCGACCTGGTCCAGCAGGTGGCGATTGCAATGGAATTCGGCAGCAGTGCGGAAGATCTGGGTCTGATGGTCTTTGGCCACCCGACTCTGTCTGAAGCTGTGCATGAAGCAGCCTTGGCGGTTCATGGTCATGCGATCCATGTCGCCAATAAGAAGAAGCGCTAATAATAACGAGAAATGACACTGAGTTAGAGAACTCAACCCAGGGGGCAGGCCGCCAAGGCGCGGTCTGCTAATTGGTCATTCTTGCCGGAAATGCCGTAAGAGACCTCGGTCCGGCAACAGACAATGTGGAACTGCACCATGAATTTGCATGAATATCAGGGTAAGCAACTGTTCGCTCAGTACGGACTGCCCGTCTCCAAGGGTGTCGCCGCCCAGACTCCCGCTGAAGCGGTAGCGGCAGCGGACACCATCGGTGGTACCGAGTTCGTCGTCAAGGCCCAGGTTCACGCCGGTGGCCGCGGTAAGGCCGGTGGCGTCAAGCTGGTCAAGTCAAAGGCGGAAATCGAGGCGTTTGCCAAACAGTGGTTGGGCAAAAACCTGGTGACCTACCAGACTGACGAAAACGGTCAGCCGGTCAGCCGCATTCTGGTTGAAACCTGCACCGACATCGATAAAGAGCTGTATCTGGGTGCGGTCGTCGATCGCTCCACTCGCCGCATCGTATTCATGGCGTCTACCGAAGGCGGTGTGGAAATCGAAAAAGTGGCTGAGGAAACGCCGGAAAAAATCCTCAAGGCCACCATCGATCCGCTGGTTGGTGCTCAGCCGTATCAGGGCCGCGACCTGGCCTTCAAACTGGGTCTGGAAGGTAAGCAGATCAAGCAGTTCGTACAGATTTTCCTGGGCTTGGCCAAGCTGTTCAAAGAAAAAGACGTGGCACTGATCGAGATCAACCCGCTGGTGATCACTCCGGCCGGTGACCTGCACTGCCTGGACGCCAAAGTGGCGATCGACGGCAACGCCCTGTACCGTCACGACGACCTGCACGAAATGCACGATCCGTCCCAGGAAGACGCCCGTGAAGCGCACGCCGCCAAGTGGGAACTGAACTACGTGGCACTCGATGGCAACATCGGCTGCATGGTAAACGGCGCTGGTCTGGCCATGGGCACCATGGACATCGTCAAGCTGCACGGTGGTGCGCCGGCGAACTTCCTGGACGTCGGTGGCGGTGCCACTAAAGAGCGCGTTGTGGAAGCGTTCAAAATCATTCTGTCTGACGAAAACGTCAAGGCTGTTCTGATCAACATCTTCGGCGGTATCGTTCGCTGTGACCTGATCGCCGAAGGCGTGATTGGCGCCGTGGAAGAGGTGGGCGTGAAGGTGCCGGTGGTTGTGCGCCTGGAAGGTAATAACGCCGAGCTGGGCGCCAAAGTACTGGCGGACAGCGGTCTGAACATCATCGCCGCGACCAGCTTGACTGACGCTGCTCAGCAAGTGGTTAAAGCCGCGGAGGGCTAAGGGCGACCGGAAACTGAATGTTTCCGCAGCGCCCTTAGCGACCGGCCAGGACGGCCGGGCCGGACCCAGACACCAGGGACGGTTTTACACTCCGCAGCAACACAGAATTTGAGGACTCAACAATGAGCGTTTTGATCAATAAAGATACCAAAGTGATCTGCCAGGGTTTCACCGGTGCCCAAGGTACCTTCCACTCTGAGCAGGCAATTGCCTACGGCACCAAGATGGTCGGCGGTGTCACCCCAGGCAAGGGTGGTCAGACTCACCTGGGCCTGCCGGTGTTCAACACCGTGGCGGAAGCCGTGGCCGAAACCGGCGCCGAAGCGTCCGTCATCTACGTACCGGCTCCCTTCTGTAAGGACTCGATCCTGGAAGCGGCCAACGCCGGTATCAAGCTGATCGTGTGCATTACCGAAGGCATTCCGACTCTGGATATGCTGGACTGTAAAGTGAAGTGCGATGAGCTGGGCGTGCGCCTGATCGGCCCCAACTGCCCGGGTGTGATCACGCCGGGTGAGTGCAAGATCGGCATCATGCCGGGCCACATTCACAAGCCGGGCAAGGTGGGCATCGTATCCCGCTCCGGTACCCTGACCTATGAAGCGGTCAAGCAGACCACCGACTTCGGTTACGGTCAGTCCACCTGCGTCGGCATTGGTGGTGACCCAATCCCGGGCTCCAACTTCATCGATATTCTGGAGATGTTCCAGAACGATCCGAAGACCGAAGCCATTGTGATGATTGGTGAGATTGGTGGTAGCGCGGAAGAAGAAGCCGCCGCGTTCATCAAGGCCAACGTCACCAAGCCGGTGGTGTCTTACATCGCGGGTGTCACGGCACCGAAGGGTAAGCGCATGGGCCACGCGGGTGCGATCATTGCCGGCGGTAAGGGTACGGCTGACGAGAAGTTCGCCGCTCTGGAAGACGCCGGTGTGAAAACCGTACGCAGCCTGGCGGACATCGGCCAGGCTCTGAAAGAAGCCACTGGTTGGTAAGTCTTTCAGTCAAAAAAGGCGGCCTGCGAGCCGCCTTTTTTGTGTCTGTTGTCTTATTTCTTGAGCGACGTTTTAGTCCGGCGTTGGGGAGGAATACCATGTGGAGACCCGCCGTGAATACATCCCTGTAGGCTTCGCGTCGGCATCCATGCCTTCGAGAGTCTCCAAACGATCTACCCCTCTCCCGCCTAAGTGCCACAGGTCGCGTAGGGCGGATAAGGCCAAAGGCCGCATCCGCCGTAACCCCACTTACATCACCCGTTGGCCCGGCTTGGCACCACTATGGGGCTCCAAAATATGAATATCTTTGCCCCCGGGCCCAGCCGCCAACACCATGCCCTCACTCATTCCGAACTTCATCTTACGCGGCTTGAGGTTGGCAACCATGATGGTCAGCTTGCCCTGGATATCTTCCGGGGCATAAGCATTCTTGATACCCGCAAACACATTGCGGGTTTCGCCCCCGAGGTCGAGTGTCAAGCGCAGCAGCTTATCGGCGCCCTCGACATGCTCGGCCTTGGCGATCAGGGCCACGCGCAGATCCACCTTGGCAAAGTCGCCAAATTCGATTTCCTCGGCAATCGGCTCGTCGGCTAGAGGGCCGGACGCTTTCTGGGCCGGGGCGGCCTCTTTGCTGGCTTCGACCATGGCGTTTACGTGCTCCTTCTCCACCCGGGTCAGTAGGGGCTTGAATTTCTCGATGCGTTCACCGCCACGGAAACGCAGGGGCTGACTCCAGTCCAACGTCTCGCTCAGGAAGGCTTCGGCCTTCTCCGCCAGCTGTGGCAGTACCGGCTTGAGCCAAGTGACGAGTGCGCGGAAGCAGTTCAGGCCCTGGGTGCAGATGGCCAGCACCTCGGCCTCGGAGCCGTCCTCTTTGGCCAGTTTCCAGGGCTCCTTGGCCGCGATGTACTCGTTGGCGGCGTCCGCCAGGGCCATGATCTCGCGCATGGCCTTGCTGAATTCGCGGTTCTCGTAGTGCTCGGCGATGCTACTTTCGGCATCCACAAACCGCTGCCAGAGCTCGGGCTCGGCGATGTTGTTGGCCAGGGTGCCGTCGCTTTTCTGGACAAACTTGGCGGTACGGCTGGCGATGTTGACCACTTTGCCCACCAGGTCGCTGTTCACCCGCTGGATAAAGTCGTCCAGGTTCAGGTCCAGATCGTCCACGGCACCGGTCAGTTTGGCGGCAAAGTAGTAGCGCAGGTATTCCGGATTCAGATGGTCCAGATAGGTCTGACCATTGATGAAGGTCCCGCGCGACTTGGACATTTTTTTGCCATTGACGGTGACAAAACCGTGCACGCAGATTCTGGTCGGGGTCCGGAAACCCGCCGAGTGCAGCATCGCGGGCCAGAACAGGGCGTGGAAGTTGATGATGTCCTTGCCGATGAAGTGGTACACCTCGGCGTCGGAGTCCGGCTTCCAGTAGTCGTTCCAGTCCTTGCCCTGGGCGTCCAGCAGGTTTTTCAGGCTGGCGATATAGCCGATGGGGGCGTCCAGCCAGACATAGAAGTATTTGCCGGGTTGGCCGGGAATTTCGAAACCGAAGTAGGGGGCATCCCGGGAGATATCCCACTCGTGCAGGTCTGAATCCAGCCACTCGGACACTTTGTTGGCCACTTCGTCCTGCAGGTGGCCCGCGCGGGTCCACTGCTTCAGGAAGTCGGCAAACTCAGGCAGCTTGAAAAAGAAGTGCTCGGACTGCCTGGGTACCGGTGTGGCACCGGACAGCGCGGACACCGGGTCGATCAGGTCCATGGGCGAGTAAGTGGCACCGCAGGCTTCGCAGTTATCGCCGTACTGGTCTGGAGTTTTACATTTCGGGCAGGTGCCTTTGATGTAGCGGTCGGCCAGGAACAGCTCTTTTTCCGGGTCAAACGCCTGGGTAATTTCGCGCCGGGCGATATGGCCATTGGCGTCCAGGCGGGTGTAGATCAGTTCGGCCAGCTCGCGGTTTTCCGCGGAGTGGGTGCTGTAGTAGTTGTCGTGCTGGATCAGAAATCCTTCGGACACGGCTTTATGGGCGGTGTGCATCCGCTCGATGTGCTGCTCGGGGCTCAGGCCCAGTTCTTCTGCCTTGAGGGTGATGGCGGTGCCGTGGGCGTCGTCGGCGCAGACGTAGAGACAGTCGTGGCCACGCAGTTTCTGGAACCGCACCCAGATGTCGGTCTGGATCTGTTCCATGAGGTGCCCGAGGTGTAGGTCGCCGTTGGCGTAGGGGAGGGCACTGGTCACGAGGATTTTGCGGGCGGCTTGGCTCATGGTCTCTGCGATCGTCTGATGGTGAAAAAAGGAGGCGCACTATAGCAAATTTTGCCCGTTTCTTCAGGGGGTTAGCCGGAAAAGTTGACCACAACACTTGGTTTTTCCCGTTTCGATGCAATAATGTGGGCACGGAACCCTTTTTATGATGGCTTTGGTGGGTGCTAGACCGACCGGCCGAGACGGGGAAGGGTGTTTGGAAACCCGCCGTGAATACATCCCTGTAGGCTTCTCGTCGGCTCCCTGCCTCCGAGAGTTTCCAAACACCCTTCCCCGTCTCGGCCTCAGTGCCACTTTGCAATGCAGGTGGTAATCCGCGGGCAGCCTCCATCTTGGTACATGCCATGTGTCGGCGTAGGGCGGGTCGGTCCGACGTTTCGGAGCGCAAAGCGCGCACCCGCCGTAACCGAAGGTAATTCACAGATGGCCGGTTTTTTGGTGGATGACGCCTTTGGCTTATCCACCTTACGTGCAAGTTGGCACTGAGGCCCAGGAGGGGGGAGCCCCATCGGAGACTCTCGAAGGCATGGATGCCGACGAGAAGC
>NZ_DGMV01000047.1:154282-161384 GCF_002388575.1 Marinimicrobium sp. UBA4509 | reverse complement strand
CTTATCCACCCTTGTATCTGTCCACGGACTCTGGCTAGCTACCAGGGTCCACCGGGAGCCGCGGTAAATAGTATCCACCCTGAGGGCTGTGACCCTGATTCGTAGATGTCACCCGGCTCCCTCACTATCGACACTCTGAATGGTATCCGAGCCCCTGGTAGAAGGCCAGTGAGGCTGTATGTACAAGGCGAGATGACGATATGACGGTACAGATTGGCATTGATGTCAGTAAGCATAAGCTCGATGTCTGCTGGTTACGTGATCCGCAGGCACTGAAGGTGAAGACCCGGGTATTCAAGAACGACAGACCCGCGTTCAAGGAGCTGCTCCAGTGGCTGCAAAAGCAGACCGGGCAGTCGCCAGAGTCCATTGAGGTCATGATGGAAGCGACCGGGGTTTATCACGAAGCGCTGGCCTACGCGTTGTACAACGCTGGCGTACAGGTCTACGTAGCCAACCCTCACAGGGTCCATGAGTTTGGTAAGAGCCTGGGAACCCGCTCCAAAACGGATAAACGCGACAGCATCGTGTTAGCCCGTTTTCTGGGCACCCGTGCGCACCAGCGGTGGCAACCTGAGCCGGAGGAGGTTCGCCAGCTCAGAGCGTTGTTGGCCCGACTACAAGCGCTCGACACCGACATACAGCGGGAACGGAACCGCCAGGAGAAGGCCGAGATCCAGAATGCTTCGAACACGGTGAAGGAGTCGATTCGCACCGTCACAGAGGCATTGGAGACCGAGCGGCGACGCTTGCAGCAGCAAGTGGATGACCACTTTGATGATCATCCGGGGCTCAAGAAAGACCGTGAGCTGCTGCAGACCATTCCGGGGATCGGCAAAGTGCTCTCATCAGAGCTGACGGCCACTCTGCGCAGCCGAGAGTTCGGCCACGCCAGCGAACCGGCGGCCTTCATCGGGTTGGTGCCGGTCATGGCCATCTCAGGCTCGTCTGTGCGCAAGCGCCCGGTAATGAGCAAGGCGGGATCGGGGCGACTGCGGGCAAAGTTATACCTGGGAGCGGTGGTCGCTATTCAGCATAATGCTCTGATCAAGGCGCACTATGAGCGCCTGGTGTCCCGAGGCAAAGCAAAAATGAGTGCTCTGGGCGCGGCCATGAGAAAACTGGTTCAGATGGCTTATGGCGTGCTTAAGCACCAGCAAGGCTACGATCCTCAATGGGCTGGTTAACTACAACCCATTGAGGTACGTGGGGACAGATGGTATCTACGAATAGCAAGGCAGTTCGCGTAGGGCGGATAAGCGCGAAGCGCGCATCCGCCGTCACCCAAGGCCAACTGCCGAGGTGCACGTAGGGCGGATCGGTCCGACGCCTCGGAGGGCGAAGCCCGCATCCGCCGTTCACACAATATCCGAATTTACCGTAGACCGAAGATTACAAATATCTACCAGGAATTAAACAGGAGACCCCCAGTGGGAAAACAGATTCTACTACTCCCGGGCGACGGCATTGGCCCGGAAATCGTGGCCGAAGCCAAAAAAGTACTGGATGTGGTCAACGACCAGTTCCAGCTCGGCCTGAGCTTTGAAGAAGACCTGATGGGCGGTTGCTCCATCGACAAACACGGTGTACCTCTGGCCGACGAAGCCCTGGAAAAAGCCCGCCAGTCCGATGCGATTCTGCTCGGCGCTGTGGGTGGCCCGAAATGGGACAAGCTGGATCGGGCCATCCGGCCGGAAAAAGGCCTGTTGAAAATCCGCTCTTCCCTGGAGCTATACGCCAACCTGCGCCCGGCCATGCTCTACCCGCAACTGGTGGAAGCCTCCAGCCTCAAGCCGGAAGTGGTGTCCGGGCTGGATATCCTGATCGTCCGCGAGCTCACCGGTGGCATCTACTTTGGGGAGCCCCGAGGCATCCGCACCCTGGAGAATGGCGAACGGGAAGGGTTCAATACCTACAAATACAGCGAAAGCGAAATCGAGCGCATTGGTCGTACCGCGTTCGAAATGGCGCGCAAGCGGAACAAGAAAGTCTGCTCGGTAGACAAAGCCAATGTGTTGGAAGCCACCATGCTCTGGCGCGAAGTCATGGACCGCCTGGCGCCGGAGTACCCGGACGTGGAACTGTCTCATATGTACGTGGACAACGCCGCCATGCAACTGGTGCGCGCACCCAAGCAATTTGACGTGATCGTCACCGGCAACATGTTCGGCGACATCCTCTCCGACGCCGCCGCCATGCTCACCGGCTCCATCGGCATGCTGCCCTCCGCGTCCCTGGATAAAAATGGCTGCGGCATGTACGAGCCCTGCCACGGCTCGGCCCCGGATATTGCCGGCCAGGGCATCGCCAACCCGCTGGCGACCATACTGTCCGCCGCGATGATGTTGCGCTATTCTCTGTCTATGACCGATGCTGCTGACGCCATTGAGGCGGCCGTGGGCAAAGTGCTGGACCAGGGGTTGCGCACCGCGGATATCGTTACCGAGGGCAGTCGCAAGGTGTCCACGGCGGAAATGGGCGATGCGGTGGTTGCGGCGCTTAATTCGTAGGGTATCCTCCACCTCAGACCGGACTACCATAAGACCACAAACATTCAAGGCAACAACAGAATTCACTCACTGAGAAAGAGAGAACTATTATGAAAGTAGGTTTTATCGGATGGCGCGGCATGGTCGGCTCCGTATTGATGGAGCGCATGCAGGCAGAGAACGACTTTGCGGACATCGAGCCGGTGTTCTTCTCCACCTCCAACGCCGGTGGTAAAGCCCCCGCGGTGGTGGACGGCGTTCCGCCCCTGAAAGATGCCTTTGACCTGGACGCCCTCAAGGCCCTCGACGCCATTGTCACCTGTCAGGGCGGCGACTACACCACTGAAGTGTTCGGAAAACTGCGCGACAGCGGCTGGAAAGGCTACTGGATCGACGCCGCCTCCACCCTGCGTATGGCCGACGACGCCGCTCTGGTGCTGGACCCGGTCAACCTGGACGTCATCAAAGACAGCATCGCCAAAGGCGTGAAAAACTACGTCGGTGGCAACTGTACCGTCAGCCTCATGCTGATGGGCCTCGGTGGCCTGTTCCAGAACAACCTGGTCGAATGGGCCACCTCCATGACCTACCAGGCCGCCAGTGGTGCCGGCGCCCAGAACATGCGCGAACTGCTCAACCAGATGGGTGGCCTGCGCGACTCGGTCGCCAGTGAGCTGGAAGATCCCGCCTCGGCGATCCTGGATATCGACCGCAAAGTGGCCGCCGCCATGCGCAGCGACGACTTCCCGACCGACCAGTTCGGAGCGCCCCTGGCGGGGAGCCTGCTGCCGTTTATCGATAAGCAGCTGGACAACCGCCAGAGCAAGGAAGAGTGGAAAGGGCATGTAGAGACCAACAAGATTCTCGGTCGCAGCGACAACCCGGTGCCCATCGATGGGCTCTGTGTGCGCATCGGCTCCATGCGCTGCCACAGTCAGGCACTGACCATCAAACTGAACAAAGATGTGCCGCTGGATGAAATCGAGTCCATGCTGGCCGAGGCCAACCAGTGGGCCAAAGTGGTGCCGAACGAGCGTGAAGCCACCCTGCGTGACCTGACACCGACCGCGGTGACAGGTACCCTCACGGTGCCGGTGGGTCGCTTGCGCAAGATGAATATGGGTTCCCAGTACCTGTCCGCCTTCACGGTGGGCGACCAGCTTCTCTGGGGTGCTGCCGAGCCGCTGCGTCGCGTATTGCGCATTCTCAAAGAGGCCTGATTGTCCTCGGGTAAGACGAGCCCCGCCCGGTCTGACCGCGCGGGGCTTTTTTTTATGAAAGGGTGGGGCGGTCGATCTGGATCTCAGAAAAGTTCCCCGCCTCCGGCGTCAAAATCGTTATTTTTTGTGCGGCGGTGCAAATAATGTATAAAAACATGCCATAAAGCCCCCCAGTTGACGGGCTTAAGTGTTGATAAAAAGCTACTTATAATGAATACTTACAGCCATTAGTGAAGAATTATTCTAGGTTTTATAACTCCTGCTAAGCCAAAACAGGTTCACCGTGCCGTCAAAATCGACGGGAGAGTCGATGACTTCAGTCGGGCACATGGGGCCAGGGAGATAATAAAGGATCGTCCTATGCATCTGCTTCGTAAGCTGAGTTTTGTAATCGGATTGGCCGCCTTGCTGGTTGCTCAACCGGGATTTGCCCTGGGGCTTGGGGAGTCCGAGTTGAAGTCGGCGCTCAATCAGCCCTTCCAGGCGGACATCCAGTTGACCAACCTGAGAGGGTTGAGTCGCAACGAGATTATCGTCCGGCTGGCTTCCCAGGAAGATTTTGAGCGTGCCGGCCTTGAGCGCATGGCGTTCTACGGTCAGCTTGAGTTCGAATTGTTGCTGGACCATCCCGAAGGCCCAATTGTGCGGGTGACCACGCAACAGCCGGTGCGGGAGCCCTACATGAACTTCCTGGTGGAGGCGCGTTGGGCCAGTGGCCGTCTGCTGCGCGAATACACCTTCCTGCTGGATCTGCCCACCTTCGATGACGAGCGTCAGGCCCAGCCGGTGCAATCCGCCACGTCGGGCGTTACCCGGTCGGCCGCCGAACGCCAACCCGAAGCACGTCCGCAGCCGCGTCAGCGTGCTGAATCTGAAACCCGTCCCCAGGCGGGCTACGACGGCGATACCTATTCGGTCACGTCCAATGACACCCTGTGGGAGATTGCTCTGCGGGTTCGTCCGGGTCGCGACCTGTCAGTTCAGCAGACCATGCTGGCGATTCAGCGTAAAAATCCCGAAGCCTTCATCAATGGCAACATCAATCTTCTCCGCGAGGGTCAGGTTCTGCGCCTGCCCAACCGCGACGAAATTCGCAACCTGAACCCGCAGAATGCGGTACGCGAAGTGGCCGAGCACAATCGTGAGTGGTCGGGTGGCGCCCTGGGAGCCCAATTGGATGCCGGTCAGCGCGGCGCCAGCCAGCGCAGCGGTCCCAGCGATGTCAGCGGTCAGGTGCGCCTGGCGGCGCCGAGCCAGGGTAACTCCGGTGAGGCCGGGCAGGGCGGAGGTGCCAGCACGGATTCCGGCTCCGAGCTGCAGGCTGAGCTGTCAGCCGCCCAGGAAGAACTTGAAAAGAGCCGCCGTGAGAACCGGGAGCTGTCTTCTCGCGTGGAAGAGCTGGAAGCGCAGATCGATACCATGGAAAGCCTGATTGAGGCCAGCAACGAGCAGTTGCGGGCCCTTCAGACCAGCGCCCAACAAAACCGCGAAGCGGAGCAGGCGCAGGAAGAAGCCTCTGACGTGGCTGCGGCTGAGCCTTCTCCGGAAGCCGAGGCAGAGGCTGAGACTCCCGCCGCCGCGGCGGACACCTCTGAGGCCGCCGCGCCCGCACAGGAAGAGCCGGTGGACCGCAGCAAGCGGGTCGTGCGCTCCATTCCTCAGGAAAAAACCCTGATGGATCACGTGATGGACAACCTCCTGTGGATCGGTGCCGGTGTCCTGGTCATCCTGCTGGGTGTGTTGGCGCTGCTGCGTCGACGCCAGAGTGGTGAAACCCCGGTTGAACGAGACAGTGATGACGATTTTGAGCCGGCGTTTGACGAAGAGGGATTCGCGGAAGAGTTTGAGTCCGATGAATCGGGCAGTGACCACGACGGTATCGATCTGGCGCAGGAAGATGCCGAACCGGAGGAGCCGGACGCCTGGGATGAGCAGACCGATGATTCCGTTGAAGCCGAAACCGGTGATGTGGTTGGCGAGGCGGATATTTACATCGCCTACGGCAAACTGGATCAGGCGGAAGAGCTGCTACTCAAGGGGCTGGAAAAAGAGCCCGCTTCTCCGGCCATCCTGTCCAAGCTGCTGGAAGTCTATGCCGAAAATCGCGACGTAGAGGCGTTTGATCGCCACTATTCCACCCTGCTGGGTACCGATGATCGGTCGGCCATTCAGCGTGCCGGTGAACTGCGGGACACGATTCCCGGTGCCGGAGAATTTGATGTCAACGCACTGGATACCGGCGCCACTGCGCCTGTTGATGAGCAAGACGATTTCAGCTCGCTCGAACAGAGCGACAGCGATGATTTCGACTTCAATCTCGATCTGGACGAAGAGCCCAAGGCGTCGCAGAGTGACCAGAAGGCGGCGGATGACAATGAGTTGAGCCTGGACGATGACTTCAACTTCGACCTGGACGATGATCTGGACCTGGAGGAGGAAACCGTCGAGCCGGTCACCACCGAGTCGGATCTGGATGCCTCATCGAACCGCTATGACCTGTCCTTTGACGAGTCCGAACCAGCGGCAGCTGACGAGGAGTTCTCTCTGGACTTTGATCTGGACGATGAGGATGATCAGGTCACCCTGCAGTCGGAAAAAACCGCTGAAGCGGGGGATGGCGATCAGGATGATTTCCCCGAGCTGGATCTCAAGCTGGACGATGAAGTGGGCGAAAGCGATGCGCCCGTCACCGACAGCGTCAGCACCGATGATGACTGGAATTTTGAGCTGGATGAGACCTCCTCCGAAGGTGGTATCGAAGCTCTGGACGATGCGCTTTCCGATCTGGACGAGGAGCCTGCGGAGACCTCTTCCCTGACGCTGGAGCCGATGGATGGCGCGGATTCAGACAAGGGTTCTGAATCGGTCGCTGAAGACGACGACCTGTCACTGGATTTCCAGGATGACGCGGATGACGAGTTGACCGTACACGAATCCGGCCTGGATCGGGACGCGACCTCTGAGGATGAACAGGAGGCGGGTCAGGATGCGTTTGCGGACCTGGACGATGCATTGGCCGAAGACTGGTCTGATGCTCAGCGTGACCAGGAGCCCGGAGTTGAGGCGAAGCCCGCAGCGGATGACAGTGACGATTTTGACCTGGATGCCCTGGAAACCGGTGATCTGGATCTGTCCTCACTGGATGAAGAAATGAGCGATCTGGATGCCGACCTCGAAGGTGCGTCCGATTCAGAGCCTGAAAATACTCCCCAGGCGGACACCGCCGCTCAGACGCCAGAGCCGGCGTCGACCGATGTCGATGAAGATCAGGTGTTTGAAGAGGCGTTGTCTGGGCTGGCCTCCGATGATTCAGCGGCCACGGAGTCGGATTCTCAGGAGTCCGATGACGATATGGATGCGGAGCTGGATTTCCTCGCCGATACCGATGAGGCG
>NZ_DGMV01000047.1:146118-154165 GCF_002388575.1 Marinimicrobium sp. UBA4509 | reverse complement strand
TTCCTGGGTGAAACCGACGAAAACGCCACCAAGCTGGATCTGGCCCGCGCCTATATCGATATGGGTGATGCGGACGGTGCCCGCGATATTCTGGAAGAGGTGCGCCAGGAGGGCAACGAACAGCAGCAGCAGGAAGCGGAGGAGCTGTTGGGTCGAATCGAAAGCTGATTTTTCCGGCTGGTTCTCCTGCAAAGCCTTGCGCATCCTGTGCGCAGGGCTTTGTTTTTTCAGGGGTGGCAATGTTTTTCAGGATTGGCGGTTTTTGGGGGGGCTGGTTGAGTTCTCTAAAGCGGCCGATTGTCGAGGCAAGAGTAAGTGATGACCGAAACCAGTCAGGCCCAGCCCAGAGCCTACAAGCGCAACGCCGAAATCTTTCCCGATACCGAGTGGCCCGAGGGGATGCACCGGGTCGCGTTGGCGGTCGAGTATCAGGGAACCCACTACCACGGATTCCAGACGCAACCCAGTGGGGTTCCGACGGTGCAGGGGCATCTGGAGCGGGCGCTCAGCGCCGTGGCCAACGAGCCGATTTCCCTGATCTGCGCCGGCCGGACCGATGCGGGGGTTCACGCCACCGGTCAGATTGTCCACTTCGACACGATGGCCGAGAGGCCGGAAAAGGCCTGGGTGCTCGGCACCCGTGCTCAGTTGCCCTTTGATATAGCGGTACGCTGGGCCAGGCCGGTTGAGCCCGGTTTTCACGCGCGCTTCAGTGCCCGCTCACGCACCTACCGCTACCTGATTTCCGATCGCGACACCTACTCGGCGCTGACCCACCAGCACATTACCTGGTCCCGCAAGCGGTTGAACGTCGGGGCCATGCGTGAGGCGGCCCAGGCCCTGGTTGGGGAGCACGACTTCACCTCCTTTCGGGCCAGTCAGTGCCAGGCGCGCAACCCGGTTCGCCGGATCGATTATCTGCACCTCGTCCGACGGGGCGACCTGATTGTGCTTGAAGTCCGGGCCAACGCGTTTTTACACCATATGGTCCGCAACATTGTGGGTGTTCTGCTTGCGATTGGCGCTGGCGAGGCGGACATTGGCTGGGCGGCGGAAATTCTGGCGGCCCGGGACCGCAGCGCCGGTGGGGTGACGGCGCGTCCCTTCGGACTGTACCTGGTCCATGTCGATTACCCGGCGGCCTTTGGCCTGCCCGGCGGTCAACCGGGTCCGATTTTTGTGCCTGAGCCCCTGGGTGGATTGATGGAAAATCCCTGATCCGGCGGCCTCTGGCAGCAATTTGTGCGGATTTCTGCTAGTATCTCCGGTCTGTTTTCACAGCGGCAGACAGGGCGGACATGAGTCAGGACATTCGGGTTAAAATATGCGGCATTACGCGCTCGGAAGACGCCCGACTGGCGCTCAGAGCCGGCGCTCACGCCCTGGGGTTGGTGTTCTACCCGGCCAGCCCCCGGGCCGTGGACATTGAGCAGGCAAAAGCTGTCGCCCACACCGTAGGGCCGTTCGCGACCCTCGTCGGGCTGTTTGTAAATGCCGCTCCGGCCACGATCGACGCGGTCCTGAACGAAGTGCCTCTACAGCTGCTGCAGTTCCATGGCGATGAAACGGCCGACGAATGCGTCCGCTACGGGCGTCCATATATCAAAGCGTTGCGTATGCGTCCTGAGTTGGATGTTATGGCCGCCATGGCAGAGCATCCACACGCGTCTGGTTTTTTGCTGGATGCCTACCGCAAAGGGGTCCCGGGCGGCACCGGAGAAACCTTTGACTGGGAGCGGGTGCCTCGCAACCCTGAACGACCGGTCATTCTGGCCGGTGGCCTGACGCCCGACAACGTCCGTCAGGCGATCTCCGCGACCCGCCCTTATGGCGTGGATGTCAGTGGCGGGGTAGAAGCGTCGCCCGGTCTCAAGGATGCCGGCAAAGTAAACCAGTTTATGTTTAACGCCCTCAACGGTGATCAAGGTGAACTCTAAGACTCAAGCGTTTTCAAGCAAACGGTACTCTGACACCGACTACAGCCAGTTTCCCAGCGCCGATGGCCACTTTGGCCCTTATGGCGGGCGGTTTGTGTCCGAGACATTGATTTATGCCCTGGATGAGCTCAAGCGCATCTACGGCGACCTGAAAAACGATCCGGATTTTCAGGCGGAATTCGACAAGGATCTGGCCTACTACGTCGGGCGCCCATCCCCGCTGTACCACGCCGAGCGTTGGAGCCGCGAACTGGGTGGGGCCCAGATTTACCTCAAGCGGGAAGACCTGAACCACACCGGTGCCCACAAGGTGAACAACACCATTGGTCAGGCACTGCTGGCCAAGTTCACCGGTAAGCAGCGGGTGATTGCCGAGACCGGGGCAGGGCAGCACGGCGTGGCATCGGCCACTGTGGCGGCGCGGCTCGGTCTCAAGTGTTGCGTATACATGGGGGCTGAGGACGTCCAGCGCCAGTCCCTGAACGTCTATCGGATGAAGCTGCTCGGTGCCGAAGTCATTCCCGTGACCTCCGGTTCCCGCACCCTCAAGGATGCGATGAACGAGGCCATGCGCGACTGGGCCACCAACGTCGACGACACCTTCTACATTATCGGCACCGTGGCCGGTCCGCACCCCTATCCTCAGTTGGTGCGCGATTTCCAATCAGTGATCGGGCGTGAAGCCCGGGCTCAGTGTCTGGAGCAGACCGGTCGTCTGCCCGATGCCCTGGTGGCCTGTGTGGGCGGCGGCTCCAACGCCATCGGCCTGTTCCACCCCTTCCTCGGGGATGACAGTGTCGAAATGTACGGCGTCGAGGCCGGCGGTGACGGCGTTGAGACCGGACGCCATGCCGCACCGCTGAGCGCCGGTATCCCCGGGGTGCTGCACGGCAACCGGACCTATCTGATGGAAGACGAAAACGGCCAGATCATCGAGACCCACTCGGTCTCCGCCGGTCTGGATTATCCGGGTGTGGGCCCGGAGCACGCCTGGTTGAAAGATCAGGGGCGCGTCAATTACGTGGCGATCAATGACCAGGAAGCTCTGGCGGCGTTCCGTAAAACGACCCTGACAGAAGGCATCATGCCCGCGCTCGAGTCGAGCCATGCCTTGGCCTATGCCGAAAAGCTGGCGCCGACCATGCGTCCGGATCAGAGTATTGTGGTGAACCTCTCCGGCCGTGGAGACAAAGACATTCTTACTGTTGCCAAGCTTGATGGCATCGAAGTGTAAGCGCAGAATCAGGATAGAGAATTCATGAGTCGTATTGCCAAACGCCTGCAGGACCTGCGCTCGCAGGGAAGAAAAGCCCTGGTGACCTATATCGTCAATGGTGACCCTTACCCCGAAGCCACGCTGCCCGCGATGCACGAACTGGTCAGGCAGGGGGCCGATATCATCGAGCTGGGGGTTCCCTTTTCTGACCCGATGGCGGAGGGGCCGGTGATCCAGCGGGGCCACGAGCGGGCGCTGGAGCACAAAATCAGCCTGCGCGGCACCCTGGAGCTGGTGCGCCAGTTTCGGGAAACCGATGCCGATACGCCGGTGGTACTGATGGGGTACGCCAACCCGATCGAGCGCATGGGTTACGACACCATTGCGCAGCTGGCCTCCGAGGCGGGCGTCGACGGGCTGCTCACGGTTGACCTGCCGCCGGAAGAGGCGGAGCCGCTCAAGCGCGAGTTGACCGCCGTGGGCATGGACAACATCCTGCTGCTGGCGCCGACCACCAGTGTTGAGCGCGCCCGGCAGGTGTCCGCCCTCGCCAGCGGCTTTATTTACTATGTCTCCCTCAAGGGGGTGACCGGCGCAGGACACCTGGATGTGGACGCGGTCAAGGCCAAGCTGGACGAGTTTGGTAAACTGACCGATCTGCCCCTATGTATCGGCTTCGGCATCAAGGATCCGGAAACGGCTCGCAAGCTGTCCGCGCTGGCCGACGGCGTTGTGATCGGTAGCGTCCTGGTGAGCACCATGGGTGATCGGTACGAACAGTCGCCCGAGCAGATAGCCGCCGCCGTGGGAGATATTGTTGGCGGTATCCGCACAGCGCTGGATGCCTGATCGCTCCGAGTAACGAATACCCGAGTCGGGCCCGGCAGCCCGACAGAGACTGAAAACCTCAAGATTTCGCAGAGAGAATCGACATGAGTTGGCTAGAAAAGATTGTACCGAGCATGGCCCGTGCAGAGGGTAAGCGTGGTGGCAGCAAGGTACCGGAAGGGCTCTGGAAAAAATGCGTCAAGTGTCAGGCGGTCCTCTATCGTCCTGAGCTGGAGCGCAACCTGGATGTCTGCCCCAAATGCGACCATCACATGCGCATTGGCGCCAGAACCCGGCTGAACCTGTTTCTGGATGAGGAGAATCGTCAGGAACTGGCGACTGACGTTGAGCCGATCGATCGGCTGAAGTTCCGCGATGTGAAAAAATACAAGGATCGCCTGTCAACCGCCCAGAAAACCACGGGCGAAAAAGACGCCCTGGTGGCCATGAAGGGGACTCTGAAAGGCATGCCGGTGGTGGCAGTGGCGTTTGAGTTTGCCTTCCACGGCGGCTCCATGGGCTACGTCGTCGGCGAGCGCTTCGCCCGGGCGGCCAAAGTGGCGCTGGAAGAAGATATTCCTCTGGTGTGTTTTTCGGCCACCGGTGGTGCCCGCATGCAGGAGGCGTTGATCTCCCTGATGCAGATGGCTAAGACCAGCGCTGTCATCGAACGTCTGAAGCGTCAGGGCACCCCTTACGTGTCAGTCATGACCGATCCGGTCTACGGCGGCGTATCCGCGAGTCTCGCGTTGCTGGGTGACATCAATGCCGCCGAGCCCAATGCCCGGGCCGGTTTTGCCGGTCCCAATATCATTGAGCAGACCATTCGGCAGAAGCTGCCCAAAGGTTTCCAGCGCAGTGAGTTCCTGCTCGATAAGGGTGCCATCGACATGATCATCCATCGTCGGGACATGCGCGATACGCTCGCGCGCCTGTTGGCTAAATTCACTCGCCGCGAGGCGGTCTGATTGGCACCAGCAATGCGCTTTGAGCGCCTGGACGACTGGTTACACTGGCTCGAAAGCCACCATCCCACTGAAATTGAACTCGGCTTGACCCGAATCCGTGCGGTGGCCGAGCGCCTCGACCTGCTATCCCCCCAGGCCCGGGTGGTCAGCATAGCGGGTACCAACGGCAAGGGCTCCTGCGTGGCCGCCTGCTCCGCGATGTTGCGGGCAGCCGGGCAGCGGGTCGGTGCCTATACCTCTCCCCATCTACAGCACTATAACGAACGCATCCAGGTCGACGGTGTTCCGGTCGGCGACGGTGAGTTGTGCCGTGCGTTTGCCCGCATTGATGCCGCGAGCACCGACATCAGTTTGACCTACTTCGAGTTCGGCACCCTGGCCGCTCTGCTGATTTTTCAGGAGCAGGCTGTGGATGTCATGGTGCTCGAAGTGGGGCTGGGTGGACGTCTTGATGCGGTCAACTTGCTGGATGCCGGTGTGGCAGTGGTCACCAGTGTCGACCTGGATCATCAGGCCTGGTTGGGCAATGACCGCGACAGTATCGGTCGGGAAAAAGCCGGTATCTACCGTGCCGGTCAGATTTCACTGTGCGCTGATGAGCAACCTCCGGCCGGCCTGCTGTCGGCGGCCGGGGCAATTGGAGTCGAGTTACAGCGCATTGGCGAGCGGTTTGGATTTACTGGACAGGATGGGGGCTGGTGCTGGTGGGGGCAGGGCAGTGATGGTCAGCCGCAACAGTGCCAGCTCGAGCGGCCGGTGCTGCCCTGGCCGAGTATTGCCGCGGCCCTGCAGGTTGTCGCTCAACTGGGCCATCAGGTCGAGCCATTGGCGCAAGCCTGCAGGCTCGATCGGCTGACGCTGCCCGGGCGCTATCAGACTCGCCCCTGGGCGGGGCGAACCCTGGTGCTGGATGTTGCACACAACCCGGCCGCTGCCAGGCATCTGGCGGCCCGTCTGACGAGCGCTGGCCCGGTAGATACCCACCTCGTGGTCGGCATGATGGCGGATAAGGATCGGGTCGCCACTCTGGCACCGCTTTATCCATTGATGACTCACTGTTGGCTGGTATCGCTTCCGGAGATCCCCAGGGCCGCCACCGTGGCACAATTGGAGCAGGACCTGGCGGCGCTCAATGTCTCGGCAAGCGGCTGTGGTACAGTAGTCGAGGTGATGGGGCGACTGAGGCGGGAGTCCCGGCCCGGAGATCGGATTGTGATAATGGGGTCTTTTTACACGGTCAGCGCGGCCCTCGACTGGCTGGATGCTGAGAGCGATAGGCCAGACCCTCTGCGCGACAATATAGAGAGTAACCATGAATAGCGGTCTGAAACAGCGCCTGGTGGGTGCGATCGTCCTTATCGCGATTGGCATTCTGGTAGTGCCCAGCATCCTGCGGGATCGGCAGGTGGAGCCGGTCAGTACCCAGACGCTGATTCCCGATCGACCCGCCCGGGACACCATGGTCTTCGAAGCGCCGTCGGCGCCGGAGAATATTGAGCCGGCACCGGAGCCCGACACCATGTTTATGCCCGAAGATGACTCCCAGCCGGTAGTGGACTCCCTGGAAGAGGCCCAGTCCGAACCGACGGAGGCTCAGGCCGATCCGCCGCCGGAACGTTCTGCGCCGGAATCTGAGGCGACGGAGGTGAATACCGATGAAGGTACAGCCTGGGTCATCCAGGTCGCCAGTTTCCGCGACCCGGATACCGCGCGGGCGCTGCGGGATCGGTTGCAGGGAGAGGGCTACCGTGCCTACGTGCGCTCTGCCAGCACCGACGCCGGGGCGGTCAGCCGGGTGTTTATCGGTCCGAAAGTGAGCCGTTCGGAGGCCGAGTCGACCAAGGCGGCGGTCGATCAGGCCCTGAAGGTCGATGCGCTGATTCTGCGCTTTGAGCCTTGAGCCTCTCCGGTGGCACCGACGGGCGCCGGGGGTATCTGATCCGCGGTGCCTCTGCTAAAATGCGCGCGCAAGCAACCGGGGAGCTTTCCATAGCATGAGTCGGGCCAGCGAATGAACTGGGCAGATTGGGCCATACTGGGCATACTGTTGGTGTCCAGCCTTATCAGCATCAAACGCGGCTTCGTCAAAGAAGCCCTGTCGTTGGTCACCTGGCTGGTGGCCTTTGTGGTGGCTGTGCTGTTCGGCGATCGCCTGGCAGTGCTGCTCACGGACTTGATTCCCACCCCTTCCATTCGAGAAATGGCGGCCTTCGTCATTCTGTTCGCGGCGACACTGATTGTCGGCGCCATGGTGAATTATCTGATCGGCGAGCTGGTCCGGATGACCGGTCTGTCGGGCACCGACCGACTGTTCGGCATGTTGTTTGGGCTGGCCCGTGGCCTGGTGGTGGTCATGGCGCTGCTGATTCTGTTGCCCTCGATCATTCCCGTTGACCAGGACGAGTGGTGGCGCGAGTCAGCCCTGGTACCGCATTTTCTCGCGTTCGAAGATTGGGCTCGCGCACTGGCGGCCGAGACAACCCGCTTCTTTTTTCAGTGGTTTTAATCCCGGGACGCCGCCCGGGTGTTCCGTTTTTTTATGACGTAAAGGTGGTTTTTCTATGTGCGGCATTGTGGGTATTGTGGGTAAAAGCGATGTCAATTTGCAGCTCTATGACGCGCTGACCATACTCCAACATCGCGGCCAGGATGCGGCGGGTATCATGACCTGTGACGGCGGCAAGCTGGCTCAGCAGAAGGCCAACGGCTTGGTGAAAGACGTTTTCCGGACCCGTCATATGCAGCGGCTGGTGGGCAATATCGGTATCGGCCACGTGCGCTATCCGACGGCGGGCAGCTCGGGCCCGGCGCTCGCCCAGCCTTTCTATGTGAACTCTCCCTACGGTATTGCCTTGGCCCACAACGGCAACCTGACCAACGCGGACCAGCTCAGCGAAGAGCTTTTCAAAACCGACCTGCGTCATGTCAACACCGACTCGGACTCCGAGGTGTTGCTCAACGTGTTTGCCCACGAGCTGCAGTCCCAGGGTAAGTTGCAGCCCAATGAGGATGACATCTTTGAAGCCATTGCCGGCGTGCATCGTCGGGTCAGCGGTGGTTACGCGGTGGTGTCGATGATTGCCCGCTACGGCCTGATT
>NZ_DGMV01000047.1:142563-146017 GCF_002388575.1 Marinimicrobium sp. UBA4509 | reverse complement strand
GTATTCGTCCCCTGGTCTATGGCAAGCGGGAAACCGAGGGTGGAGTCGAGTACATGGTTGCCTCGGAAAGCGTTGCGCTGGATGTGCTCGGCTTTGATCTGATTGCCGATGTAGCCCCCGGTGAGGCGATTTACATCACCGCCGAGGGCGAGCTTCATCGTCGTCAGTGTGCCGAGAATACCCGGTTGCGGCCCTGTATCTTTGAGCATGTGTACTTCGCCCGCCCGGATTCGATCATGGACGGCATCTCGGTGTACAAGGCTCGCCTGCGCCAGGGTGAAAAGCTCGCGGAAAAAATTCTGCGCGAACGTCCCGACCATGATATCGATGTGGTGGTGCCGATTCCCGACAGCAGCCGGGTGGCCGGGCAGGCACTGGCCTACAATCTGGGTGTGAAGTTCCGGGAAGGGCTGGTGAAAAACCGCTACATTGGTCGGACCTTCATCATGCCCGGGCAGCAGCAGCGTAAGAAGTCTGTGCGCCAGAAGCTCAATGCCATCGAGCTGGAGTTTCGTGGCAAGAACGTGCTGCTGGTGGATGATTCCATTGTCCGTGGCACCACCTGTCAGCAGATTATCGAAATGGCCCGCGATGCCGGCGCCGCCAAAGTGTATTTTGCCTCAGCGGCACCACCGGTCATCTATCCGAATGTCTACGGCATCGATATGCCCACGGTCAAAGAGCTGATCGCTCACGGTCGTAGTCACGAAGAAATCTGTCGGGAGATCGGTGCCGACTGGCTGATCTATCAGGATCTGGAAGACCTGGTGGCCGCCTCGGCGGAAGGGACCCGCAAGGTTACCGAGTTTGACTGTGCCGTGTTCAACGGTGAGTATGTGACCGGTGATGTGGATGATGCCTATCTGGAGAAACTCGAGGCCGAGCGCAACGATGGCGCCAAGAGTAATGCGCACAAGAAAGCGGCCAAGCCGGAGGGCACGCTGATCGGCCTGCACAATGATGTGGCGGAAAACCCCTGACGAGATCGCTCATGAGTGAATATGATGACAGCTTGACCGGTGCTGGCCTGGACACCCTGGCCGTTCGTGCGGGATGTCACCGCACGGCGGAAGGGGAACACAGCGAAGCGCTGTTCCTGACCTCCAGTTATGTGTTTGGCAGCGCCCAGGAAGCGGCGGACCGCTTCTCTGGCGACGCTCCCGGCAACGTGTATTCGCGTTATACCAATCCGACGGTGCGCGCGTTTGAGGAGCGCATTGCCGCTCTGGAAAAGGCCGAAAGTGCCATTGCGACGGCTTCCGGCATGTCGGCCATTCTCAGCACTTGCATGGCACTGCTGCAGGTGGGAGATCATATCCTCTGCTCCCGGAGTGTATTCGGCACAACCACGGTTCTGTTTACCAAGTATCTGCAGCGGTTCGGGGTTGGGGTAACCTTTGTCGACCCCACCGATCTGACCGCGTGGGAGCGCGGTTTTCAGGCTAACACCCGGTTGGTGTTTGTGGAAACCCCGTCCAACCCTCTGTGCGATGTCGTCGACCTCCAGGCGTTGGCGGATCTGACCCATGCCCGGGGTGCCAGGCTGGTGGTGGACAACTGTTTCTGCACCCCGGCACTGCAACGCCCGATCGAGTTCGGTGCCGACCTGATCATTCACTCGGCGACCAAATACATCGATGGCCAGGGGCGCTGCCTGGGTGGCGTGGTTGCCGGAGATCAGGACACCATCAATGACGTTTTGGCGTTTGTCCGCAGTGCCGGACCCACCCTGAGTGCCTTCAATGCCTGGGTGTTCCTGAAAGGGCTGGAAACCCTGCGTCTGCGGATGGAGGCCCACTCACGCAATGCGCAGGCGCTGGCCGAATGGCTCCAGCGTCAGCCCCAGGTCGAGCGTGTGTACTACGCCGGTCTGCCCGAACACCCCGGGCATGAATTGGCGCGTAAGCAGCAGTCTGCTTTCGGTGGGGTGCTGTCCTTTCAGGTCAAAGGGGATCAGGCTGCCGCCTGGCGCGTGATCGACAGCACCCGGATCTGCTCGCTCACTGCCAACCTCGGTGATGCAAAAACCACCATCGTGCATCCGGCCACGACCACCCATGGACGCCTGACACCGGAGCAGCGGGCCGAATCCGGCATTGCCGACAATCTGATCCGGTTGGCGGTGGGGCTGGAGGATGTCGAGGATCTGAAAAACGATTTGTTGCGCGGACTGTCCTGAGTCCGCCGAACCCACCAGAACAGGGCAGAGGGTCAATGCGGGATTTTATCCAGGTTGTTGTCGATGAAATCGGCCAGGTTTTGTTGGGTAAGGAAGACAAGATAAAGCTCGCCCTGGCGTGTCTGCTGTCCGACGGGCATCTGTTGATTGAAGACCTGCCCGGCATGGGGAAAACCACCCTGGCCCATGCGCTTGCCAAGGTGCTGGGCTTGTCTTATCAGCGGATCCAGTTTACCAGCGATATGCTGCCCGCCGATATTATCGGCGCATCGGTGTTTGAGCGGGAGCAGTCGCGCTTTACCTTCCATCCCGGCCCGGTATTCACTCAGTTGCTGTTGGCCGACGAGATCAACCGGACCACGCCGAAAACCCAGAGCGCATTGCTGGAGGCGATGGAGGAACGTCAGGTCACGGTAGAAGGGGAGACCCGTAAGCTCGAAGACCCTTTTTTCGTCATTGCCACTCAGAATCCCCTGTCCCAGATGGGGACTTTCCCGCTGCCCGAATCGCAACTGGACCGCTTTCTGATGCGCATCAGCCTCGGTTACCCCAGTGCGGATGCTGAGCGTCAGATGTTTCTCGGCGGTGATCCCCGCCAAAAACTGGCCGGAGTCAAAACCCGTCTGAAGCCCGAGCAGCTGCCCAAGATCCGGCAGGCTGCGGAACAGGTCAAAACCTCAGACAGCCTTCTGGATTACCTGCAACGGCTGGTTCACCACACCCGGCACTCCCCCGAGTTTGCCTGCGGCCTCTCCCCACGAGGGGCTCTGGCGCTACTTCGTGCCTCTAAGACCTGGGCGTTCATGCACGGGCGGAGTTACGTCATTCCTGAAGACCTACAGACGCTGCTGCCTCCCGTGGTGGCGCACCGAATTGCCCCGGCTGCCAGCGGCACCGAGGGGCACGAGCAGGCGCTGATCACGGAGCTGTTGAACGCCGTTGACATCGTTCCCGCCTAATATAAATAATACAAATAAAGGCGGAGTTTTTGCTGTTTGGCGGGTAAAATTGCTTTATGATCTAAGGGTTCGCCTTTTTTAGTCCAAATCCGTTCTGGTTAGCGCCTAATTGTGTGATTATATGCCTACCAATTAAGGTAGTACTGTAATACTATTTATGTTGCAGTTCTGTCTAACAATAAACGCAGCAGAGGCATTAGATCGTGAAAATACAACGACTATCCTGGGTGCTGGGGAGTACGCTGGTTCTGGCGGCCTGTGGCGGTAGCGGTGGAGACAGTGGTGGGTCCAGCTCATCGGTGGCATCCAGCTCCAG
>NZ_DGMV01000047.1:106778-142495 GCF_002388575.1 Marinimicrobium sp. UBA4509 | reverse complement strand
TCGGTGGCATCCAGCTCCAGTTCCAGCGCATCACAAGTGTCATCGAGCTCCTCTGAATCCTCCAGCTCGTCGAGTCTCGCGCGAGTGGAGCCCCGGGCCAATCCCACCGTCAACAGCGAACTGATTCAGTACAACGATGTGGCAGTGCACGATCCCTCGGTCTTCAGGGACGACGACGGCACTTACTATGTGGTGGGTTCCCACTTGGCGATGGCCAGCTCCCAGGATCTGATTACCTGGACTTCAGAGGCGCCGGGCATCGCGCTGGAGAATCCCGACCTCACTGATTACCCGCTGTTTGGCAACTATGAAACGGAAGTGGCCGAAGGCATTGAGTGGACCGGTGGTTATGTAGGTTCCTGGGCGTCGGACATCCGTAAACTGGCCGACGGCAAGTACTATTTCTACTTCAATCACTGCACCAACCCGGCCAGCGGCGTCTGCGATGCGCCTCGTTCCTACCTCGGTCTGGCCACCTCGGAGGACAGCGTTTTCGGCCCCTATGAAAACCAGGGCATATTCCTCTGGTCCGGGCAGACAGACGCCGAAATTGATCAGGGTTACGGTGTCGGCGACATCGAATCCTATAACGGCAACATCCATCCCAATGCCATCGATCCTCACACTTTTCATGACAAGGATGGCAGCCTCTGGATGATCTATGGCTCTTACGCGGGCGGTATTCACATTCTCGCCATGGATGAGTCAACCGGGCTGCCCGAACCGGGGCAGGGCTACGGCAAACATCTGACCGGGGGCGACCATAGCGCTATCGAGGGCACCTTTGTGCTCTACAGCCCCGAGACCGATTACTACTACATGTTCGCCTCCTTTGGCGGTTTTGTCTCGACCGACGGGTACAACATACGCATTGCCCGCTCGCGCACGCCCGATGGTCCCTACCTCGATGCCGAGGGTAACGACATGGCCCTGGCCCGGGGCGGTTGGGACGGTATCGCGCCCTATGGCGTCAAGCTGATGGGAGGCTTCAACTTCCGTTCGCGCACCGGTGACGACCACGGCAGCCGGGGTTACCTGGCACCGGGACACAACTCGGCGTACTACGACGAAGCCACCGGGCAGCATTTCCTGATCACCCACACCCGTTTCCCCAATCGGGGTGAGCAGCATGCCATTCGGGTCCATGAGTTGATGGCCACCGCCGATGGCTGGCTGGTTGCATCGCCGCACCGCTACGCGCCCATTGAGGGCGACAATGTGGTGGACAGCGAGGATGTGGTTGGTGACTACCAGTTCATCAATCATGGCAAGGACATCAACCGGGAAGCGCGTCAGTCGCAGGCGATGACCCTGCATGACGACGGCACCATCACCGGCGAAGTGACCGGCACCTATCAACTGGACCCGGAAGCGCTCAATCGCATCGTGTTGCAATTGGATGGCCTTGGCGCCTTTGAGGGCCAGCTGCGCTGGCAGTGGGATGAGCGTATTGCAGAACTCGTGCCGGCGTTTTCGGCGGTGTCCGGTAGCGGTGAAAGTGTCTGGGGAACCCGGTTGCCCGCACAGTCAGCAACCGAGGTGTTGGCCGCGGTTGCCGCCGAGCTGACTCTGCCGGAAACCTTCAAAGGCGATGCGCTGACTTTGCCCACCGACGGTATTCGCGGTGCCCAGATTCTCTGGGAGAGCAGCAATGAAGCCGTCATTGGTACCGATGGACAAGTCGAGCGCCCCGCGCCGGGATCGGGTGATGCGTCGGTCAATCTCACCGCGACCATTCTGTATCAGGGCGAAGAGGAAACGGTCACCCTCGAGGTACTGGTGCCCGAACGTATGCCCTTCAACCGGGTGGCACGGTTTGAGTTTGAAAATGACCTGACCGACAGTACTGGTCAGTATGAGGCCGCCATGAGTACGGGTGACCGTATTCATAAAGTGGGCGAGGGCAACCTCAGTTACACCACGGGCAGTGCCGGACAGGCGGTGTCGCTGGATGGTAGCAGCGGTGTACGGTTGCCCGACGGCTTGATAAACAACTATGAATACACCCTGTCTCTGTGGGTACGTCCCAACGTCATCACCCAGTTCTCCACACTGGTGTTTGGTGAAGTGCCGGGGGATACCTCAGACCCCTTGGTTGAACCGAGCCAGTGGTTCAGCTTCCTGCCCAGTTCCTGGGATGAGAATGTCATGTTCTGGAGCCGGAATAACGATGCGTGGTTTGACGGAGCGACGGGCGAAACCATTCCCGCAGGGGAGTGGAGTCACCTGGCGGTGTCGGTCTCCCAGGGCTATGTGCAGGTCTATATCGACGGTCAGCAGGCGTATGCCGGTGGTTCAGTAGCGGACTTCTTTACCGACAATACGGGGCGTTTCGCTCTTGGCGTCAATTACTGGGATCTGCCCTTCAACGGTCTGGTGGATGAGTTCAATGTGTACGATGCTGCGCTCAGCGCCGCCGAAGTTCAGGCACTGGATATTGATCGGTTGTCCACCTCGGAGCTGCTCGGCGTTGCCCGTGACCAGTTGACGCTCGGCGATACCAGCGCTGTGATTGAAGACTTTGCGCTGCCGGTAAGCGGACCGTTTGCGACCGCGGTCAGTTGGACTTCGTCAGACAGCAGCGTCGTTGAAGTTGATGGGGCCACCGCACAGGTGACCCGGCCGGCGGCTAGCGATGCCGATGTGACCCTGACCGCGACCCTGAGTCTGGAGGGGCAATCGGTCACCCGCGACATTACGGTCACCGTTCTGTCGGAAGGTATGCCGGAGCCCGCCGCGCGCTTCAGCTTCGATGATCATCTCGACGATGCTACGGGCAATATGGGTTCGGGTACGGTGACCGGTAACCGGCTGGACAACACCGGAGGCTCGCTCAGCTTTGACGAGGGGCGCGTCGGTAGCGCACTCAGTCTCGACGGTACCTATGGTGTTGCACTGCCGGACAATCTGATTACCGATGCAACCTACACCGTATCGATGTGGCTCAATCCGTCCGCATTGACCCAGTTCACCACTGCATTCTTCGGAGCGGCGTCTGCCGACAGCTGGATCAGTGTAGTGCCTAATGGTCCCGGTGCCGGCAACACCATGCTTTGGTCCGGTACGGACTGGTTTGATGGCGATACCGGGACGCAGATTGCTACGAATACCTGGACCCACTTTGTGGCGGTCAACAACGCGGGTAACCTGACGCTGTATCTCGATGGTGAAGCGGTGTTCACCGGGGAGGGTTTCCCGGATGTGTTTACGCCCGCGGAAACCACGGTATTCGGGGTGGGCGTCAATTACTGGGATACCCCCTATGACGGGTTGGTGGATGAGCTGAGCATCTATGATGTGCCCTTGAGCGCTGACGATGTGGCGGCTCTATACAGTAGCGCACCCTAGTCCGTCGCTCGCGACAGTAAAAAAGCCACCGGTCGATCGACCGGTGGCTTTTTTTATGGTGGACAGGGTAAGGTAAGGGCCCGAGTTCGATGAATCACTGAGCCCCGATGCGTTTACCCGATACTCTGACACACTGGTTCTGGCACTGGGTGGTGCGTCGCGCGCCCCGGGCCGAGTCGGTCCGTCTGCGTCACAAATCCATCTATGTTCTGCCGACGGCGCAGGGGATCGGCTTTCTGTTGGTCATCACACTGCTGTGGCTGTTGGGCACCAACTACGAAAACAATCTGGTGTTGGCCTCCGCTTTTCTGCTGCTCAGTCTGATGACGGTGTCGGTGGTGCATGCGTTCCGTAACCTGTCCGGGTTGACCCTCTCGGTACAGCGGGCTCATCCCGCCTTCGCCGGGGAGTGGGCCGAGTTTGACCTGATGCTGCAACCTGCCTCGGGCTCGCGCCACGAAGCCCTGCTGCTCGGGTGGGATCGGGACCTGACCGTTGAAGCCGATGTGCCCCACCGGGCAGAGCGCACGGTGACGCTGGCGTACCGTGCCCGCCGGCGAGGCTGGCTGGTTCCGGAGCGCCTCCGGGTACAGAGTTATTACCCTCTGGGGCTGTTTCGGGTCTGGTCCTGGGTTCACCTGGATGGGCGGGCACTGATTTACCCCGCACCGCGCTCCAGCGACCACCCACCGCAAGCGCATCTGAGCGGCGAGGTCGGAGAGCAGCTTTCGGCAGAGAATCAGGAAGAGTTTCAGGGGTTTCGGCCCTATCAGGTCGGTGCCCCGATGGCCCATGTGGCCTGGAAGCTCTACGCCCGGGAGCAGGGGCTCTATCTGAAAGATTACGCCGGTTACCAGAGTGAACAGGTCTGGCTGGACTGGGACGCCCTCCCGGGGCTGGATCAGGAAAGCCGATTGAGCCGCCTGTGTTTCTGGGCCGTGGAGTACGGCAAAACCTCCGCTGAATACGGCCTGCGCCTTCCGGGGCTGGATATTCCGCTGGGGCGTGGGCAGGCCCATCAGGAGCGGGTACTGCGGGCCCTGGCGCTCTACGGTATGCCGGAGCAGGCCGAGGGAGGTGAACGTGGCTGAACGGGAACAGGTTACCCGCACCAGTCTCGCCTGGCTGCTGGTGGCCCAGGCCATCATTCTGTTGCCGCACTCGGTCCATGCGCCGCTCTGGCTGTGGGCTGGTTGGTTGTGCGTGGTGGTCTGGCGCTGGCAGATCTTTCGCGGTGCCTGGAGCTTCCCCTCGTTGTGGGTGCGGCTCGGACTGATGGCGGGGTTCGGCGGTGGTCTGGTGATGAGCTACGGCGCCCGGTTTGATATGACTGCCATGGTCGGTTTGTTGCTGGCCGGCTTTATTCTCAAATTGCTGGAGCTGCGCCGACGTCGGGATCTGCTGGTCACCGTTTATCTGGGCTACTTTGTTTCCGCGACCCAATTCCTGTTTCATTCGGGGCCGCTGGCGGGCGTGTATGGTGTCCTGTCGTTGTTGTTATTGACGGCGACGCTGTTGGCGGCGCACCAGTCGTTGGGCAATGTCCGCTTTTGGCCCAGTATTCGGCAGGCGGGGTGGTTGGTGTTACAGGCGACGCCTCTCATGCTGATCCTGTTTCTGGTCATTCCCCGCACCGGTGCGCTCTGGTCGGTTCCGCAGGACCGCCGGGCCGCGACCACGGGCATCAGTGACAGCATGTCTCCGGGGGATATCGGTGAGCTGGCACAATCCAATGCGCTGGCCTTTCGGGTCACTTTTGATGGCGAGGCGCCGTCGCCCAGAGATCGTTACTGGCGTGGCCTGGTGTTTTCCTATTTCGATGGACGGCAATGGCAACCTACCGAACGTCAGCGGGCGACGCACTTTATGAGCTGGCGCGAGGATGATGTCCGGCAATGGATGAACCAGGTCGATCCCCTGGGTGAACCGGTGGCCTATGAGGTCATGCTGGAACCGACCCGCCAACCCTGGCTGTATGCGCTGGCGGCACCGGTCAGCTGGAGTGACGACATCGGATTGGGGCAGGAGATGCGGCTACAACGGGATGATCCGGTCATGCAGCGCACCGCTTACCGGGTTCAGTCGCACACCCGGTATGGGTTCCAGCGCTCCGGGCTGAGTGAGTGGGAGCGACGCCAGGAGTTGCAGTTGCCCCGGGACTCCAACCCGGAAACCCGAGCGACGGCCCGGCAGTGGGCGCGGGACGCCAGATCGCCCAGCGAGCTGATAGAGCGACTGATGGGGCTTTACCGGGAGCGGTTTCGTTACACCCTGCGTCCACAGACACTGGGACAGCACAGCGTCGATGAATTTTTGTGGCAGACGCAAGAGGGCTTCTGTGAGCACTTCGCCAGCAGCTTTGTATTTTTCCTGCGCGCGGCGGGCATTCCCGCCCGGGTGGTGGTGGGGTATCTCGGCGCCACCCACAATCCTCTGGAGGATTATTGGACCGTCCGCCAACGGGATGCTCACGCCTGGGCGGAGGTGTGGCTGGAGGGAGAAGGCTGGGTGCGTTTTGACCCGACCGGCGCTGTGGCACCGGAGCGAATCGAGCAAGGTCTGGACGTCTCGCTGAGCGCCACGGACGGCGACATGCTGCAGAGACCCTTTGGTGCCGATTTACCCTTTGTGATGCAGCTGCAACTGCGCTGGGATGCGCTCAATTACGAATGGCACCGCTGGGTGCTCGGTTACGATCAAGGGCGCCAGGACGCGTTTCTGGAAGACTGGCTCGGCGGCGCCGATCTGTGGCGGATCGCCCTGGCGGTGGTGCTGACCGGTGCCTCGCTGGTGTCGGTGCTGCTGCTCTGGATGTTCTGGCGACAACGCCCGCACTACCGCTATCCGGCCGATCGCCAACTTGCGCGCCTGGAGCGCAAACTGAGACGCATGGGGTGTCCGCGCCGACGGGGAGAACCCTTGACCGCGCTGGCTCGCCGGTTGGGGCGCCAACAGGCCGAACTGGAGCCGGCCCTGATCCGCATTGCGGATCTTTACGAGCGTGTGAGCTACGGCGACAACCGCGCCGCACTGACCGATCTGGCCCGCGCGGTGACGGCGTTCAGAGGCGCGCGAACGACCCCTGAAACCCCTCCTGCCTGATCCTGGTGCGCCTGCTTCGACGGACGCACGGTGATCAGGCAATTCTCCCGCACTGTGTTCTTCTGTGGTGCACAAAAGTGTCCGCCGTGCACGGTGTTGGTGCCAATCATCAATGATCTCTTCCGGTAATTTTTCTAAGTCATTGATATAAAGAGAAAAAATGTTGAGGCACGATTCCTGCTTCCCAAAGCGCTCTGCACTCTCGTGCAACGCCGTCTTCGGAGGTTCCAGTTGCTGGAATTTCCTGGTCGGTGTTGCCCGTACTTTCAGTGGGTTGCCCTCTCTTGTCTGCACCGATCGGGGGCATTGCAGTGACTCAATAATAGTCGGCGACCTTGGGCCGACGCACAAAATGAGGATGAGCGTATGAACAAGCGACCTGTCGCTTTCGGGTTGATCAGCCTGGCACTGTTGCCCGGTACCGCGCTGGCACAAGCGGAACTCAATGGCGCCAACACCGCCTGGATCCTGACGGCAACGGCTCTGGTTCTGTTTATGACCTTGCCGGGCCTGTCTCTGTTTTATGGCGGCCTGGTCCGGTCGAAAAATATTTTGTCGATTCTGATGCAGTGTTTCGCGATTGCCTGTATCGCCTCACTGATCTGGCTGGTGGCCGGGTACAGCCTGAGCTTTGGCGAAGGCAATGCCTGGATCGGGGATACAAGCCGGATTCTGTTTTCGGGCATGGAATCGGACTCCCTGTCTGGCGATATTCCCGAGAGCCTGTTCAGCCTGTTTCAGATGACCTTTGCCGTCATTACGCCGGCTCTTATCGTTGGGGCCTTCGCCGAGCGGATGAAGTTTTCTTCAGTCCTGATTTTTTCAACGCTGTGGCTGTTCGGGGTGTACTTTCCGATCTGTCACTGGGTCTGGGGTGGCGGCTGGTTGGGCGCCATGGGGGTACTGGATTTCGCCGGGGGCATTGTTGTGCACATCACCGCCGGGGTGGCGGCGCTGGTGGCAGCGCTGGTGCTCGGCCCGCGCGACGGCTTCCCGAAAACGGCGATGCCTCCACACAATATGACCATGACGGTGACCGGTGCGGGCATGCTCTGGGTCGGCTGGTTCGGCTTTAACGGCGGCAGCGCGCTGGCGGCCAACGGTGACGCCAGCATGGCGATGCTGGTAACCCACATTTCCGCCGCTGCCGGCTCATTGGCCTGGATGACGATGGAGTGGGTGAAGTTCGGTCGCCCGAGTGTGCTGGGTATCGTGACCGGCATGGTGGCCGGTCTGGGAACCATCACACCGGCGTCGGGCTTCGTGGGCCCCGGCGGTGCTCTGATTATCGGTGTTTCGGCGGGCATTGTCTGTTTCTACGCGACCCAGGCGATGAAGCGGGTGTTCAAGATCGATGATTCGCTGGATGTGTTTCCGGTACACGGTGTCGGCGGTATGCTGGGTACGCTGTTGGCCGGGGTCTTTGCTTCGACTCAACTGGGTGTGTTCAGTGGTCAGGGTTTTGCCGACGGTATCGAGACGATGGGCCAGCAGTTCGGAGTTCAGGTGGTTGGCGTTGTCGTGGCAACGGTGTACACCGGGGTGGTGACCTTCATTCTGTTGAAAGTGACCGGTGTTCTGACCTCTGGATTGCGTGTGACTCGCGAAGAAGAATTGATTGGCCTGGATATTACCCATCATGAGGAAGAGGGGTACAAGCTGTAAATTGTTTCGCTTGCCGGGTTGGGTTACTTCGCATAGTTGGCCTATGGATGGGCACTTTGTTTGGAGCCCTGTAGGCTGTGCTGCGGGAGGGTAGTCCCCTCTGAGACACGCCGTGAACCCGTCCCTGGGGGCTCATCACCCGCCGGTCCTCTTCGCGCTCCCTGCGCTTCGGGACACTTCCCACATCCATGTGGGGCGTCCAAGGCGGGTGACGGTCTCAGAGGGGACTACCCTCCCTCCGCTATGCCAGCGTGACGTTTCGGGAACTAGCCCCTTTCGTATGGCACCTTGGGCAGCGGCGGATGCGCTGCGCTTATCCGCCCTACGCTAAGCTGCTGTGGTGTCCGTAGGGCGGATAAAGCCGAAGGCTGCATCCGCCGTAACACACACTAAAAAGTGCGAGCAAGGAGAACCTCAGATAGCGTCCTGAAAGGCGATCAGGGCGGCCGTGACCGCTACGTTGAGTGACTCGACGCCGTTGTTCATTGGGATGGAAAGCTGGTGATTGCAGTGCTTGGCCGTCTCCGTCGAAACCCCCTCCGTTTCATTTCCCAACACATACACACTACCGCCGGATGGGTTGAAATCACCCAGCGTCTGACGAGCGTGTGAGGATAATGCGCAGATGGTGGCGCCGGCTTCTCTGAGTTTGGCCAACGCCTCGGGCAGAGTAGGGCAGTGAATGATCGGAGCCCGGAACACCGTGCCCGCGCTTGCCTTGATCACCAGAGCATCGATTTGTGCGCCGCCTTTCTGTGGTAACAGAATGCCGTCCACATTGCCCGCGCACGCCGAACGGATGATCATCCCCAGGTTTTGCGGATTGGTGATTCGGTCCAGGGCCAACAATCGAAAATCTGCGCGGGGTGGTTGACTCAAGAACTGTTCGAGCGACTGGTAAGCTTTGCATTGTAGATCCGCCGCCACTCCCTGATCCTGCTTGCTGTTTTTGGAGATGCGAGATAGCGCCTTGCGGTCATGGTGCTGAATGTCCGCACCCTGGGACTTGGCGATGCCCAGGATTTCATCGAGAATCCCGGCGGGTTTGTTGCTCTCCGCCAGGTGCAGGCGAAACAGCTTGACCGCCGGATCGCGCAGCGCCTCGAGCACCGGCTTGCGTCCGTACACCGTCAGCAGTGAATCGAAAAACTGTTTCTTGGCTCGATAGCTGGCCGAGTCCTGCTGGGGTCTGTCTGGCTTGGGCATAGTGACCATCGTTGGGAAGTGTGGCCGGGAATTATAACGTGTCGACCGCGCTATTGTCTGCGCGGTCTGAGGTGCATGGAGAAGTCAGGCGGTGACGAGCCGGGTGTGCGGCTCGCCATGGGGGCGCTGGGGGGCGGTGTGTCCGAGGCTCAATCAGGTACGCAGGTAGCAGTCCTCGTCATTGTCGATCAATGCCTGGAGCACGTGTCGGCGGGTGATGATGCCTACCAGTTTGCCGTCACTGACCACCGGGTAGTTCTTGGGTTTTTCGCGCATCATGGTCTGGGCGAGCTCGACGATGCTGGTGTTGGGGGTCACGGTAAGCACTGTTTCACTCATCAGTTTTCTGACGCTGGCGGGCTCTTCGCAAAAGAACGCATCGTTGAGCATCTCCTTGATGCAATCCTGTTCCGAGACAAAACCCACGACCGCTTCACGCTCATCAATCACGGGGACGCCGGTCAATCCGCTTTTCAGTAGCCGCTCGACCACCTCTGCCGTGTTGGCGGTTACGGAAATGGCATGGGCGGCCGGCTGCATATAGTCTTTTACCAAAATCGAATGCATGGCTGACTCCTTTGTTTACGGCGGGTAAAACCGTCTGACTTACACCTTAAGGATAGCCGATAAACGGGCACTTGCCCGATGGATCCTCGCCTTCTGCCTTACTGATGGTGGCAGAGTCGAAGGTAAGCGTGCACGGCGGTGGCCATACCCATGGTCAGTGCGTCGACGGTCAGGGCGTGTCCGATAGACACTTCATCAATACCCGGGATGTGCAGAAACTGCTCCAGGTTGTCCAGGTTAAGGTCGTGCCCGGCATTGACCCCCAGCCCGATATCACGGGCGTGCTCCGTGGCATAGCGGTACTGGTCCAGCAGCTTGTGCATTTCCGAGTTGTGCGCCTTGTGGGCGGCCGCGTAGGGACCCGTGTATAGCTCAATCCGGTCGGCGCCGACCGCCCGTGCCAGATCAATCTGTGCCGGGTCCGGGTCCATGAACAGGCTGACCCGACAACCGAGCTCGCGCAGCTCTTCGATGATGGGGCGCAGCGCATCGCCACTGCGGGTCAGGTCAAAGCCATGATCCGAGGTCAATTGCTCATTGCTGTCCGGGACCAGAGTGCACTGGTGCGGCAGGGTCTGGCGGACCAACGTCATAAAGCCGGGATAGTCGCCCAGGGCGCCAGCGTTCGGGTTGCCTTCGATATTGAACTCGATGCCCGGGTGCTGTTGCACCAGATCGCTCAGCGCGAACACATCGCCGGGGCGGATATGGCGCTGATCCGGGCGGGGGTGAACCGTCAGCCCGTGGGCACCGGCGTCCAGGCAGATCTGCCCGAAGGTGGTCACATCCGGGTAGTTGCCTTCCCGGGAGTTGCGGATCAGTGCAACCTTGTTCAGGTTGACGCTCAGTTTGGTGGCATTCATTGCGATGACTCCTTCCCGTCCGCCGTGGTATCGGCCGGAGCCGACAGCCGGCGGGCCTCCAGAATCCGGATGGGGACATTGGGTGCATCCGGGAACTGTTTGTAGTTACCTTTGGGGGCCTGGACGATGGTGATGATTGTATCGTAGCCGTCCACGACCTGCCCGAACACGGTGTAACCGGGACGTTCCTCGGTCGCGTCAAGGCCCGGGTTGTGGTTCAGATTGATGTAGAACTGAGACGTGGCACTGTCCGGATCACTGTGCCGGGCCATGGCCAGGGTCATGGGTTTGTTGCTCAACCCGTTATCCGATTCGTTGGCAATCGGATCGCGCGGCGGCTTGCGGGTGAAATCGTAGGTCAGTCCTCCGCCCTGGGCCACAAAGCCGGGAATGACCCGGTGGAAAATCGTACCGTCGTAGTAGCCGTCATCGACATACTGCAGAAAGTTCGACACGGTAATTGGTGCCTTGTCGGGGAACAGTTCCAGAACGATGGTGCCCTCATCCGTGGTCAGCTCGACCCGGGGGCTATCGTTCTCTGCCTGAACGGCGACAGACAGAGTGAGCAAACCAAGCAGGGCCAGAAACTTCATTATCGGAGTTGCTCCTTTAGCGCCATTCAGATTGGCGACGACGTTTTCCGATCGCCTGCAGAATAAGGGACAGGATGACGCCGGCCACCAGAATACCACCACCAAACAGCCAGTCCTGGTAACGACGGTCCCGTTTCAAGCGTTCATTGTCGGCCTGAACGACGTCGTAGCGGGTCTGCAGTACCTGATAGTTTTCGCTCAACTCCTGGTGCTGCTCGTGTAAGCCTACTGCGTCTGAAGACAGTGTGCGCAGCCGCTCATGCTCCTGCTGAAGTGCTTCGTATCGGGAGCGCACATCGGACAGCTCGGTCTGTAACTGTTCCACCTGTTGCTGCGCTTCGGTCAGTTGATCGCGCAGCGCCTGGCTTTCTTGCGCGGCACGTTGCGCGCGCTGTTGAGCGCTGCTCAATTTAAGTTCGGCGGTGGGTTCCGCCAGCAGGAATTGGCTGCGGATCCAGCCTTCCTCGCCGTCTTCCAGACGGACCAGGCTCCAGTTTTCACCGTCGCTGCTCTGCTCCTCGCGGACCAGCTCCAGGCGCGTGCCACTGGGCAACCCGCTGTGCACGATCCGGTACTGGTTGCCCATACCGCTGCGCAGCGGCACGTACAACACGTCGGAGATGTAGCGATCCTGAGCCTGGGCCGAGACGCTCAGTAAGGGCGAGGCCAGGGCGATGAGGCAGAGACTGATCAGAAGTTTGTTCACGCTGATACCCGTAGTCTTTTTAAGTTGGTTAAACGTCGGGATTGTACGCCAAAGACGGTACAAACCAAGTGGCACAGGCCACAAATTTCAACCTCAGTGACCGATGGCGCATCACTCTCATGGTCAGGGGAGTACCCGCTTGAACGGCTTGACGGTCACCCGGGCATAAACCCCGGCGGAGACATAGGGATCAGCATCCGCCCAGGTGCGCGCCTCCTCCAGCGAAGTAAACTCGGCGACCACCAGGCTGCCGGTAAAACCGGCCAGGCCGGGATCTTCACTGTCCGTGGCCGGGTGGGGGCCGGCCAGTAGCAGGCGGCCGGCGTCCTTGAGTGCGTTCAATCGGGCCAAGTGATCGGTGCGAGCCCCTTTGCGCTTCTCCAGGCTGTTGGGAACGTCTTCGCTGATTATGGCATAAAACATGGTGGCTCCTTGTCAAACAGTTGAATTCCGGGGGTTAAGCCGGTGGGATCAGTTGTCGCTTCCGTCATTGATG
Organism: Marinimicrobium sp. UBA4509; assembly: GCF_002388575.1. Lineage (NCBI taxonomy): Bacteria > Pseudomonadati > Pseudomonadota > Gammaproteobacteria > Cellvibrionales > Cellvibrionaceae > Marinimicrobium > Marinimicrobium sp. UBA4509. The sequence goes on along the minus strand of NZ_DGMV01000047.1, from coordinate 129,949 downwards.
ACTTCGTCCAGCGCCAGGTGGGTCAATTGCCGAATCCGACGGAACAGATAGAACAGGGCAAACATCATTACCAACATGGCGGGCACTGCAATGACCGGAAAACTGAGCGCGGTCATTTTGCCCAGTTCCTCGTTAAAGGCCACGGTGCCGGGATCGCTCACCAGAATGAGTTTGGCCAGCACGTAATTCAGGAATGACGAGAGAAAAAACGAGCCGGCAATAAGATAGGAGGCGTTGCGCAGGGTCTGCTCGAAGGCGCTCTCATTGTTGTACTCGCGCAGGGCAGTGGCGACTTTGTTTACCTTGAGTACTTTGTCGTTATAAAGAAAGGTTTTGACCAGCGGGTAACGGGTTTTCAGAGAGAACAGCGTGGCCAGGCCAATCAGGCCGGGGATGGCGGCTTCCTTGATGGCGATGTATTTGGGATCGAGCTCCAGCAGACTGATGCCGCCGGTGAGCAGAATGCTGACAAAGCCCAAGGCGGAGAATACGTTGAGCTTGCGTCTGACGATAAAATCCCGCGCACCGTAGATCAGCGGAAAGGCCAGGGCGACCACGATGCCCATTTTAATGCCCAGGTGATCCTCGCCACTGAATTTGGTCAGGATGACGGTGGGAATCACAATGTTCAGCAGCAGGTTGGCCAGCAGGCTTTCCCGCTTGGGGTTAGGGCCGAGTTTGGCGGTTTTTTCGGTGACGCTGTCGCTGTCGGTCATTCGGGCCTCGATGTTGAAAGTCAGGGGTTGCAAGGTTCGTTGGCTCCCGGGCGCTCAGACGTGCCATAATGCCGCTTTTACGGCGGGAGCCCTGTTTTTGTACGATTTACACAGCCACAGTCACTGCTCAGACGGTATTTTAAGCCCTGAGGCGCTGATGTCGAGGGCCAGGGACCAGGGCGTGTCCGCGTTGGCGCTGACTGACCATGATACCGTGGAGGGAGTAAGCCGGGCCCGGGCTGCGGCTGCCGATATCGGTCTGACACTGATTCCCGGTATTGAGTTCTCCAGCCAGTGGGGTAAAGGCGGGGTCCATATTGTCGGGTTGGGCATCGATATCGAGTCGCCAGCGCTGCAGGCGGCCATTCGGGCTCAGCAGGGGGCTCGTGCGAGTCGGGCTGAGGCCATCGCCGAGCGGCTTGAGCAGCTCGGGATTCCCGGTGCCCTGGCCGGTGCGCGACGCGAATCCGGTGGTGGCCAGCTCGGACGCCCCCACTTTGCACAGTTTCTGGTGGCTCAGGGGAAAGTAAAGGACGTGGGCGCCGCCTTCAAGAAATATCTCGGCGCTGGTAAACCGGCCGATGTGAAATTCCAGTGGCCGGGCATGGAGCAGGTGATCGGCTGGATCCATCAGGCCGGCGGGCTCGCGGTGCTCGCGCACCCGAAGAAGTATCCGCTGACCCGAACCAAAATGTGCGCCCTGATCTCGGATTTTGCCGACCTCGGCGGCGACGCGCTGGAGGTGGTCAGCGGCCAGCAACCCTCCGGGGTCGCCGATGATCTCGCGCGCATTGCCGAGCGGGAAGGGCTCGCGGCCTCCTGTGGCAGTGACTTTCATCGCCCGGACGCTCCCTGGCAGGAGCTGGGGAATTTCGGCCCACTGCCCGAGCGCTGCCGACCGGTGTGGGAGCTTCCCGGATTCGCGCCGTGAGCGACCCGCACGAGGTCAGATACACCCATGACAACAAGAGCACGATTATGGCCCAGTATTTTCAGATTCATCCGGATAACCCCCAGGATCGCCTGATCCGCCAGGCGGTCGATATCATTCGCAGCGGGGGCATCATTGCTTACCCGACCGATTCGGCCTATGCCCTGGGGTGTCATATCGGTGACAAAAACGCGCTGGATCGCATCCGCCAGATGCGTCGCCTGGATAAGCACCACAACTTTACCCTGATGTGTCGGGATCTTTCCGAGCTGGCGACCTTCGCCAAGGTGGATAATCAGGCCTTCCGGCTGCTGAAAAACCACACCCCCGGCCCCTTTACCTTCATTTTGCCCGGCACCTCGGAAGTGCCTCGCCGACTGATGCACCCCAAAAGAAAAACCATCGGCCTGCGGGTGCCCGACAACCGGATTGCACTCGCGTTGATGGAGGCACTGGGTGAACCCCTGATGACCAGCAGTCTGCTGCTGCCCGGCGATGACCTGCCCATGAGCGATCCCGAAGATATTCGCGATCGGCTTGAACATCAGTTGGAGCTGGTCATCGACGGGGGCAATTGCGGCCTCGAGCCGACCACGGTCATTGACCTGACCGGGGCCGTGCCCGAGGTAACCCGCCAGGGTAAGGGCGATGCCTCCGCGTTCATTCCGGATTAGACCCTGTCAGCAGGACCCGCGCGATGCCCCGTGAGCGCCGAGTAGGCCCCGGCGGGTTAAATCGTTATAATGCCCGGCCAGTGGCGTCAAGCCGCATGCCCGTCAACCCGTTAGCCATCCCGAGTAGCCTCGGGGCGAGAGAGTGAATGAGTTCATCCGCAGACAATACGGCCGAAGCAGCCGAGCGCGACGACCCGGCAGAGCAACAGCCGGCGGCTGAGTTGACGCATCGCCCCAGCCAGGAGGAGATGCCCTTCGCGATCGTTCAGGGCAAGGCCTACACCGAGCTGCCCAAGGACCTGTACATTCCACCGGATGCCCTGGAAGTGTTCCTGGAAGCGTTCGAGGGGCCGCTGGATCTGTTGCTATACCTGATTCGGCGCCAGAACCTGGATATTCTGGACGTCGATGTGTCCGAAATCACCCGTCAGTACATGGCCTATGTGGAGCTGATGGACGCCGCGCACTTTGAGCTGGCGGCGGAGTATCTGGTGATGGCGGCCATGCTCGCGGAGATCAAGTCGCGGATGCTCCTGCCGCGCTCCAGCGAGGAAGAAGAGGAAGAAGAGGATCCCCGGGCGGCGCTGATCCGTCGTCTGCAGGAGTACGAGCGCTTCAAAGAAGCGGCTGAGGACCTGGATGAGCTGCCCCGGGTGGGGCGCGAGGTTTTCCAGGCCAGCGCGGAGGCGCCAGACCGGAACCTGACCCGCCCCGACCCGGATGTCGAGCTCAAGGAGATTCTCCTGGCGCTGTCCGAGGTGTTGCGGCGGGCCGATATGTTTGAAAGCCACCATGTGGAAAAGGAAAAGCTGTCCACTCGGGAACGAATGGCTCAGGTGCTGGACCGGTTGGCCCACAATCAGTTTATGCCCTTTGTTGCCCTGTTCCGCGTGGAGGAGGGCCGTCTTGGCGTCGTAGTGACGTTTCTGGCGGTCATGGAGCTGATCAAGGAATCCCTGGTGGAGATTGTCCAGAGCGAGCCGTTTGGCCCCATTCACGTAAAGGCCCGGGTGCAATAGCCATGCCCGGGTACTCCCGATCAATCAGTGTGAACCAAGCATGACCATGGAATCGACCCAGCTGCGCAATATTGTTGAAGGTGCTCTACTGGCCGCGGGACAACCGCTGAATCTCAATCGACTCAAAGCCCTGTTCGAAGAGGGTGAAGAGCCGGAAACCGATGCGTTGAAATCGGCTCTGGAAGCCATCGCAGCGGATTGCGAGGGCCGGGGGTTCGAGTTGAAGGAGGTCGGCTCTGGCTGGCGCTTCCAGGTGCGGACCGAGGTGGCGCCCTGGATCAACCGACTGTGGGAAGAAAAACCCCAGAAGTACTCCCGGGCATTACTGGAGACCTTGGCGCTGGTGGCCTATCGCCAGCCCATCACCCGCGGCGATATTGAAGAGATCCGCGGCGTCGCGGTCAGCTCCCATATCATCAAGACACTGACCGAGCGGGAGTGGATCAAGGTCGTCGGTCACCGGGATGTGCCGGGCCGTCCGTCCCTGTATGCCACCACCCGGCAATTTCTGGACTATTTCAATCTGAAAAGTCTGGACGAGTTGCCGAGCCTGGGTGAAATCCGTGACCTCAACGACATCAATGCGGCGCTGGACCTGGACACGGAAGCGGAGGGGAACAGCGATGACGACACGAATGATGATTCCGCTACTCAAGCGAGTCCCGAGGAAAACGTTGACGATAACGCGGCTGAGAGCCATGACCAGAACGACGGGGCTGAACACACAGCCGAGGCTGAAGCGGGTAGCGATGATCTCGACGAGACTCAGGCGCAGGCCGAGCCGGTGAACGACGAGGCCGAACCGTCCACTTCGGATGAGGTAGAGCACACGGAAGCCGCAGCAGACGAAGCGACAGAAGAGGATGTCGATGAGTCAGCACCGTCAGAAGCCTCTCAAGACCCCGACGGTGAGCAAGACCCGGAGGATGCGTCCACCGAGACCGAATACTATGAAGGTTCGCTGTTTGAGCGCGACGAAACGAATGATACAGACGCCGAGCCGCGTCAGAACCCCGAGGCAGACCAATCGTCCCTATGAGTAAATCGAAACGACCAGGCCCCTTTGGGCCGTCGAGCAACACCAGCAAGCCAGCAGCCCCCGGCAAGAGCGGTCGTGGCGCTCCGCCAAAGGCCGCCAAAGGCAAGGCACCTGCGGCTCCCCGGGAAAAAAAGCCCGTGGCTGAGGCACCGTTGGATGAAAAGCTGCAGAAAGTGCTGGCCCGCTCCGGGCTGGGCTCCCGCCGGGAAATGGAGCGCGCCATCGAGGCCGGTCTGGTAAAAGTCAATGACCGCCCGGCGCATCTGGGGGATCGAGTGACGCCCGATGACGCCATCTTTTTCAAGGGTGAGCGGGTTCAGGTGCGTACCCAGGTATCCCGTCAGCGGGTGATTCTGTACAACAAGCCGGAAGGCGAAATCTGTTCCCGTCAGGACCCGGAAGGGCGGCGCACCGTGTTCGAGAACCTCCCCGCGTTACAGGGCGAGCGCTGGATTTCGGTGGGGCGCCTTGATTACAACACCAGCGGTCTGCTGCTGTTCACCAACGACGGTGAACTGGCCAACAAGTTGATGCACCCCTCCTCAGTCATCGACCGGGAGTACCTGGTGCGGATTCAGGGTGCGGTGGACGATGAAATGAAGCGCCAGTTGGTCGAAGGCGTACTGCTGGACGACGGCGTAGCACGTTTCACCGATATTGTTGAGGGTGCCGGGGAAGGGCGCAACCGCTGGTTCTATTGCGTGGTGATGGAAGGGCGTAACCGGGAGGTTCGCCGCCTGTGGGAGTCCCAGGGGGTAAAAGTCAGCCGTCTGAAGCGCGTACGCTACGGGAATATTTTCATTCCCTCCCACGTCCGGGTGGGTCAGTGGATTGAGCTGAACGACAAGGAAATTCGGGATCTTCTGCTGACCGCGGGGATTGAGCGGCCCAAAGTGAGCCGTCTGACACCGGACGAACGAAAGCGCATGGAGCGACAGGAAAAGCGTCTGCGAGCCGGGGTCGGCAAGCGTTCTCCCGCCGTAAAACAGAAGAAGCCCAGAGCGCCCAAGGACAGTTGAGCTCAGCGGACTAGCTGAGCCCCGCCTGAACGCAGGGGGCTTCACCGGTGTGGCAGGTCAACTCCATGGCCACCCGGTTGCGCCCCTGGGCTTTCGCCCGGTAGAGCGCCTGGTCTGCCCGGTCGAACAGGCTGTGGATAGAGGTTTCACCCTCCGGTTTACGAGTGCTGACTCCGATGCTGACAGTGACCGAAAGTCGCTCCATGTCGGAAACCCAAGTCTGGACCGCTTTGCGCAATCGCTCTGCGAAGGTCTGGGCGCCGCCTGCATCGGTGCCACTGAGCAGCACGACAAACTCTTCGCCCCCGTAGCGATACACCAAGTCGGTTTCTCGACAGGCGTGGCTGATCGCTTTACCCACCTCTCTCAGAACCTGATCGCCCCGACTGTGGCCCCAGCGATCGTTGATCTGTTTGAAGTGATCCACGTCGACCAGCAACAGGGAAAATTCGCTGCCGCAGCGTTCTGCCAGGCGCAATTCCCGGTGAAGTGCGGCGTCGAGGGCGGCCCGGTTGCCCAGACCAGTCAGGGCGTCCACAGAGGCCAGGCGCACAGCATTCTGGTAGTTGAGGGCATTGCTAAGAGGGACCACCAGCAGGCTCAGCCACTCCTCCAGTCGCGCCAGCTCCATTTCGGAAAACCGACGATCCCGATAGAACAGCAGTGAACCGAGGGGCTGGCCGGAGCCGTGCAGCGCGTAATCACACTGGTGTCGTCCGGTATTGCCGATATCCACAATGCCCCCCGGCACCGGCGCTTCATAGCGCAGCCCTTTCAGACTCAGCAGTGGAGCCACCCCGTCATAGAAACGGGTGACCATGGTGCCCGGTTCCTGGGTGGTCATCAGGCGCTGCAACAGACCTAGTCGCTGCTCGGCAGCGTCTTTCTGGGGCGCACGAGGTTGTTGGCGATGTAGCGGTTGGGCGTCGTCTGGCATGAACGGGTTCGCTCTGTCTGTTGGTCACGTTTGCCGGGTAAAGGAAATACTCCGTAACGTGGTTCTCGAGTAGTCTCTCAAGCGATTTTTATGCCAGATTCAGAAAATGAATGTTAACTTGTTGTTTTTGTTGTAAAAAGCGAGGGGTTCGTTGACGGTTTTTGGCGTGTAAACCATCAAAATGCGATGTGGTGGCGGAATTTTGACAAGGTTTGCCGCCGGGCGGTCAAACCTTGCCGGTGCCGCCCGTTCAGCGCGCACGCTGCCGTCAGCTTTCGTTCACGGCCGGCAGGCAGACACGGACGCAAAGCCCGCCTTCCGGCTGGTTCTGCGCATCAATGGTGCCCTGGTGCAGCGCGACACTGCGCTGGGCAATGGCCAGCCCGAGCCCGTAACCACCGCTTTCCCGGTTGCGGTCCTCGTCCGTACGGTAGAAGGGCTGGAAGATGTCAGAAAGGCTCTCCGCCGGCACCCCAGGCCCCTGATCGCAGACCTGCACGCAGTAGTACGGATCGTCGGGCTTATGGGGTTTGTCGGCGCTGAGTGACAGGCGGACAGTCGAGGCAGGATCGGTGTAATGTAGAGCGTTGCGCAGGATGTTCTCGAACACGCCGACCAGCATGTTGCCGTGGGTCGGGACCAGAGCTTCGTCCAGCTCCGAATCCAGCACCAGGGTCACACCCTTGCGTCTCGCCTCGGCGCCATAGTTTTCCATCAGGGTTTCCAGCAGGGCCCGCAAGTCCAGGGTGTCGTCCAGCTCCCAGCCGCCGTTGTCGTGTACGGGCAGCGCCAGAATGTCGGAGATGACATCGCCCAGATAGTCGGCGGCTTTCTTGATCCGATCCAGTTCCTTGTCTACCGAACCATTGCTGCGCTGCTGGGCGATGCCGAGTGCCACCTGGAGTCGGGCGAGGGGAGAGCGAAGCTCGTGGGACACATCTTTGATCAGGCGCTTCTGCTCCAGCATGGCCTTTTCGAGCCGTTCGGTCATGTGGTCGAAATCCCGGCCCAGGCTCGCAATTTCATCCCGCCGTCCGGCAAAGTGGGGGCTGACGCGTACACTCAGGTCGCCATTGGCGATCTGCTTGGTGGCTTTCTGCAGAGTGGCAACGCTGCGGGAAAAATGTCGGGCAAGGAAGTAGCAGGCCACCCCGCAGATCAGAATCGAGACCAGCAGTAGAGGCCAGATGTTGCTGATAAACAGCTGCCACATGATATCCGCTTCGGAGGGGTCGTCGTGGGTGGACGACACTGTAATCACCTTGATCTTTCGGCCATCATTGAGCGAGAGGTAGCGGCCATAGATTTTCTGATGGCCTTCGATGTGCCGGCCGTAGGGCTTGATGCTGGTCAGCTCGGGAATGAGCGCTTGGACGCCCTGAGGCACCGGGCGATCCAACAGGTCCTCACCTTGTTCGTCGACAATATAGAAATACTGTGTGGACCAGCCGGGCATGGCCCTCATGTCCTGAATCAGTTCTTCGGTATTGCGGTTGATGGCCGAGCCGACCATCTGAAACAACAGGCGGCGGGCCGGGGCGTAGTCCTTGTCATAGCGGTGTTGGTGTAGCTTGGCGTCCGGCGCCAGATCAAACCAGTGCACCAGCACATTGGTGGCCACAATGATCGTGGCCGTGATCAGCCAGAAGGTGAAAAATACTTTCAGGTAAAGTCGTGTCATGCGGAGGCTAGGCCACCCTCGTGGGTATCGTTCAGGGTGAGCATATAACCGGCGCCGCGGACGTTGATGATCATTTCCCGTCGGGCTCCGGCACTGGTCAGCTTTTTGCGGATATTACTGACATGCACGTCGATACTGCGGTCGTAAGGGGTCAGTTTGCGGTTCAGCGCCTGCTCGGTGAGCTCATCCTTGCTGATCACTTGGCCGGCCTGACGAACCAGCAACTCCAGTACGCTGAACTCGGTGCCCGTCAGGGGGACATCGTGATCCTGCCAGTGGGCGCTTCGGCTGCCCAGGTGCAGGCGCAGTGCCTCCACCTGAAGGGTTTCGGCGCCGCCCGGTGACTGCACGGCACTACCGGCCCGGCGCAGCACGGCCCGCAGGCGGGCAACCAGCTCCCGGGGATCACAGGGCTTGGGCAGGTAGTCATCGGCCCCGATTTCCAGGCCTACGACCCGATCGATGGTGTCTCCCTTGGCGGTGAGCATGAGCACCGGGGTGGTGTACTTCTGACGCACCGTCTTGAGCACGTCAAATCCGCTGCGCTTGGGCAGCATCACATCCAGGATGATCGCCGCGTAATGGCCGCGGTTGACTTGCTCCAGCGCCTGCTCGCCGTCGTGGGCAACGTCCACTTCGAACCCCTCTGCAGTCAGATACTCGTTGAGTAGCTGGCAGAGTTCCTGGTCATCGTCGATCAGTAGCAGTTTCACCATGGTAGTGTCGGTTCTTGCCTCGTTTGAATGCCGAGTGTGTAGTGTGCTACAGCCTCCGCCGTCTGTCATGGCGTGGGACACAATTTAACCTTTTTTAACATGGCTCCCGCACTTGCCTGCCGGGGCCAGAATTGGGAGAATTCCCGTCCATCCGGAGTGATACCAGCAGAGGTGCATGTGGCGCAGATAGGCTTGTTTTTTGGAAGCGACGAGGGTAACACCGAACGGGTGGCTTACCTGATCCAGCAGTGTCTGGGCGAGGATGTGGTCGCCGTGCACGATATCGCCGATGTGACCCAACTGGATCTGGCGGATTACAACCAGATGATTCTCGGCATCCCGACCTGGGATTTCGGACAGATTCAGTCGGATTGGGAAGAGTTCTGGGATGATGTGGCGGAAGTGGACTTCAGTGGCAAGACCATCGCGCTGTTTGGCCTGGGCGATCAGTTTGGTTACGGTGACTACTTCCTTGATGCCATGGGAATGTTGCACGATGTGGTGGTCGCCGGCGGCGCCACTATCGTGGGGCACTGGCCCACGGAAGGCTATGATTATGAGGCGTCCAAGGCCGAAATTCCCGGCGAGGGCCTGTTTGTCGGCTTGGCTCTGGATGAAGATCAGCAGGAAGAACTGACCCTCAGCCGGCTGAATCTCTGGTGCGAGCAGATCCATCAGGCATTTGGGTTGACTACTCCCTTGAGCTCGCTGAGCGACGACTGACCTGATTCAGGTTTCAGCGATGAACACCGCCCGAATCGGAGCGGGATGACCCTCGGCGGTTCGGCTCGGATCGTCCGGGTCCAGAAACTCCGGCAGTGAGTGAAACCTCATCCAGTCAGTGGCGCGCTGCTCTTCCGTAGTGGTGGGGCAGAAATCGACCATGCGCGGGCTCCGGAAGCCGGCTTTGCGCAGCCAGCTCAGGAGACTGGGGCCGCTGGGTAAAAACCACACGTTATTCATTTTGGCGTACCGGCCTTCGGGCACCAGCACCTCACCCAGTCCGCCTTCGATCACCAGCGTCTCCAGTACCACTTGACCGCCAGGGCGCAGCGCCTCTTTCAGCTCCCGAAGGTGATCCATGGGGGAGCGCCGGTGATAGAGAACACCCATCGAGAACACGGTATCGAAGGCCTCCAGTTTGGGGGGGAGGGCTTCTATGCCGACCGGTACCACGTCCACCGGCGGGTTGCCGCCGAGCAATCGTTTAATGGCGAGAAACTGCACGACAAAACGCGGTGATGGATCAATGCCGATGACCCGGGATGCGCCCGCGCCGAGCATCCGCCAGCAGTGATAACCGTTGCCGCAGCCCACGTCCAGCACCCGCCGGTGGGTCAGGTCCGCCAGATGCGGGCTGACCCGATCCCACTTCCAGTCCGAGCGCCACTCGGTATCCAGATGAATACCGTGGAGGTGGTAGGGCCCCTTGCGCCAGGGAATCAACGCTTCCAGCGCGCTTCGCAATTGCTGGAGGGTGTCGGCATCAAGCGCGTCATCGGTCTCGATTCGAACCTCGTTGTTCAGCTCGATCGAGTCGGCATGAATATCGGGCAACTGGTCCAGCGCATTGAGCCAGTCGGGAAGGTCGCCGTAGCGACGGGTGTCCAGTCCCCGACGGATCTGCTCGGGCAGTTGTTCAGCCCAGCGAGACAGGACCGGGTCGAGGTGAAGCGTCTCGAGGAGGGTGTGGTAATACTCAATCATTTGATAGCAATCATCGATGCGAAATTGAAACACTGGAACCAGACGTCCACGCTGGTAAACCCGGCCTGGCGGAGACGGTCGCGATGGGTTTCGAGCGTTTCCGGGATCAGGACCTCTTCCAGCGCACTGCGCTTCTGGGCGATTTCCAGATCGCTGTAGCCGTTGGCGCGTTTGAAGTTGTGATGCAGCTCGATCATCAGCTCATTGTGCAGCGGATCCTTGAACGCCACTTTTTCCGACAGGATCAGAATGCCGCCGGGCTGCAGGCCCTCGGCGATCTGGTCGAGCACGGCCTGACGCTCGGCCGGGGGGATGAACTGCAGAGTGAAGTTCAGGACCGCCATGGAGGCGCCGCTGACCGGGGTGCTCTGCAGGTCGGTACAGAGCAGCTCTACCGGAGGTTCGGCGGTGTCGGCGGCGAGCACCTGGCGGCATCGTTCAATCATGGCGGGCGAATTGTCCACCGCCACAATGTCGCAGTTACTGGCGCGAATCCGGTGCCGCATGGCCAGGGTGGCGGCCCCCAGGGAGCACCCGAGGTCGTAACAGCGACTGTTCGAGGTTGCGTAGCGCTCGGCGAGGTCACCGATCATGTTGATGATGGTGGCGTATCCCGGGACCGAGCGCTTGATCATATCCGGAAAGACCTCCACGACCTTCTGATCAAAGGCAAAACGGCTGACTTCGGCGAGTGGATCGGCGTAGAGCTGGTCGGAGCGGTTGTCGGACATCGGCATTTCCAGGTGAATCGGGCGAGTTCAGGCGCGAATTGTACCGATTGCGGTCCCGAATTGGCAGAGCCCGCCTGTCACGGAATTGTCACATCGATGTTTCACCATGCAGAAATGTCTGCCAATTTCTCGTCCTGTCTGGCCAATGGCCCGCTTTCCCCGGTATCCGCCCCCTCGGAGGCGTTGCAACGCCTGATTGACCGGAAGCAGCTGACCCCACTGTTCCAGCCCATCATCGCACTGGATGGTGGCAGGATCGTTGGTTACGAAGCGCTCATTCGGGGGCCCGAGGACAGCGACCTGCACAGCCCGGCCCAGTTGTTTGACGCGGCCCGGTGCAGTCAGCAACTGGCCGCACTGGAATACGCCTGTCGGGAAGTGGCCTGCGAGTCTTTTGTGGCACAGGCGCTGCCGGGTAAGCTGTTTCTTAATATGTCGCCATTGAGCTTTACCGACCGGCACTACCGGGAAGGGGTCACCCGGGAGATTCTGACCCGGGTCGGCCTGGATCCCGAGCGGGTGGTCTTTGAATTGACCGAACGCCAGCCGCTGGATGAGTTTGTCTCGCTCCGGGCGGCCACGGATCACTTTCGCCACCAGGGGTTCGCGGTGGCACTGGATGATCTGGGCGCCGGCTACGCGGGGCTGCGGGTCTGGAGTGAGCTCAATCCCGATTACGTCAAAATTGATCGACATTTTATCAGCGATATCGATGCCGATCCGGTCAAGCGGGAGTTTGTGCGCGCCATGCTGGATATTGCGCACCGGCTCGGGAACCGGGTGATTGCCGAGGGTATCGAGCGCGAAGAGGAGCTGCGCACGCTCGCCGCACTGGGGGTCGAGTATGTGCAGGGATACCTGCTGCTGAGGCCCTGCAGCCACCCGCCCAGGCAGATGGTGGGGCTGGAGGGGCTGGTCGGTTTTCGGCCGCGATTGCACGACACCTTCACCTTCCGCCAGCGGGTCGGTGACATTGTTCAGTACGCCGAGGCCGTCGAGCCAACGGTTTCAACCCTGTCGGTGGTCGAACGGTTTCGGGCCGATCAGCAACTGACCTGCCTGCCGGTCGTGGATGAGGGTAGGCCTTTGGGAATGGTCAGCCGCAGCGAGCTTTTGAACATCTTCTCGCATCGATACTCCTACGAACTGCACGCGGGCAAGCCGATCTCGACCTTCATCTGTAAGCGCACCATCCGGGTTGATGTTGATTGCGAACTGAAACTGGCCGGCCAGATGGTCACGGAGGACCCCCTGCAGAATCTGAGCGTGGATCTGCTGGTCGAACAGGAGGGCCGCTATGCCGGCGTCGTTCGGGTGGGACGGCTGTTGCGCTGTATCACCGAGGAAAAAATGCGGCTCGCGAGACACAGCAACCCGCTGACCCAGCTCCCGGGGAACGTGCCTCTGTACGAGTGGATAGACCAGCTACTTCTCGATGCCCGACCCTTTACGGTCGCCTATTGCGATATCAACCAGTTCAAACCGTTCAACGATGCCTTCGGTTACGGGTTGGGAGACGATGTGATCCTGATGCTGGGGACGCTTCTGGTCAAGCACGCCCACGAGGCTCTGGATTTTGTCGGACATGTTGGTGGTGATGATTTTGTCGTGGTCTTTCGCAGTGATGATTGGCGCATTCGCTGCCAGCGTATTCTGGCGCAGTTCATCGAGGACGCAGCCGACCTCATGCCCCCGGAGCAGCGGGACTACTGGAGCCACGATCGCACTGGCCAGCGTCAGCGCTTCGGTCCCCTGACACTGTCCATCGGTTGTGTGACTCCCGATCCCGTACATTGCAAAACCCATCACCAGGTGGCTCAGTTACTGGCCGAGGCAAAGCACAGCGCCAAAGCGCAGGGCGGCAACTCACTGTTTGAGTCCCGCCGGCGCCAGCCCACATGACCGGCGCTGCTGCAGACTCCTGAATTTTCTCGATTTTCTGTCACCCCCTCCGTAAATACGCTATTCTGTGGGCAGGCGTTGATGCCCTGTATGACTCGGTTCCGGAGACTCCCCTATGGCCTATGCGGGCTACAAAAAGCTGCACGCACTGATTGTGGACGACTTTGACAGCTTCCGTATGACCGTCAGCAAAATGCTTCAGGAAATGGGCGTAAACTCGATTGATACCGCCAGCAATGGCGCTGAAGCCCTGCGCCTGTGCAAGGCCAAAATGTACGACCTGATTCTGTGTGACCACAATCTGGGGAAAGGGAAAACGGGGCAGCAGGTACTCGAAGATCTTCGCTATCACAAAATTCTTGATCCCACGGCGGTATTTATCCTGATTTCGGCGGAGTCCAGCCGCAGTATGGTGATGGCCGCCTACGACTCGGAGCCGGACGAATACCTGGCCAAACCGATCACCACCCGATCCCTGCAGCGGCGTCTCGATCGCCTGATGGCCCGGCGCGACAAGTTGACACCGGTGTATCGGGCCATCAATGGCAAGCAGTTTGATGTCGCCATTCAGCTGTGTCGCAAAGAAGTGGCCTCCGACGGCCGGTTCGCGGCTCACTGCCAGAAAATGCTCGGTCACCTGTATCTCGAGATGGGAGATGTTGATGCCGCCGAGGCGCTGTATCGCGAAGCGCTCGAGCACCGCTCACTGGACTGGGCGATGGTCGGCATGGCGGAGGTCAAGCGCGCGCGGGGCGATCTTCTGGGGGCGCAGCAATGGTTGGAAGAAACGGTGCAGGAACACCCGTTGTTCATGAAGGCCTATGACCTGCAGGCGCAAATATGTCGCGAGCAGGGCGCCCGTGACCGTCTTCAGAAAGTACTTGAACACGCCGTTGAAGTCTCTCCGCTCGCGATCTTACGACAGCAGACCCTGGCCGAAACGGCGATGGAAAACCACGATGTGGTTACCGCGGCAACGGCTTACCGCAAAGCGGTTCGACTGGGCGAGAATTCGGTGTATGACCGGGCCGATGTTCATCTGGATTTTGCCCGCGCGACGGCGACCCTGTTCGCCGAAGACAAAACGCTGGCCAAGCAATACGCCCGGGATGCGCTGAAAACCCTCAGCGATTACGAGCAGCGGTTTGGGAAACAGATCGATCGTAAAGCGGAAGCGTTGTTGATTGAAGCTCAGATCGCAGCGGGACAGGGCGATAAAAAACTGGCGGAGCAATTGCTCGAGCAGACTCAGTCGCTGCTGGCGGATGAGGGTCTGGTCCTGAGTCTGGATGCTTCGCTTGAGCTGGCGAAGACCTATCGCGCTACGGATCGGGCCACTGAGGCCAGCGAATTGCTGGAGGAGTTGACGTCTCTGCACGCCGGTCAGGAGCGTGATCTGGAAAAAATTGACCGGCTGCTGGAAGAGCCGGTCAGCCATAAAAACCGGCAGCTGGTGGCCGAAATCAACCAGCGCGGCATCAGTTTCTATGAGCAGCAACAGTATCGGGATTCAATTGAATGCTTCGATGAAGCGTTGCGCAAGTTTCCGCGACATATCGGCGTCCGGCTTAACCTCGCTCAAGCGTTGCTGGATAAAATCGATCGGGAAGGTGCTCATGAGAGCGACCTGGCCAAAGTGTCGGTTACTCTTCAGTTTGTGACTGACACCATCCTGCCCAACCACGAGCAGTTCCGTCGCTTCCGGCAGCTTCAGGATCTGCATCGGCAAGTCGAGAACAAAGTCAAAATCGGTAGTTGAGGGTGTGACGTGGCATTGGTGAATCAAACCCTGAACACCCAAGAGGGGAGAGCAATGGACGAACAAGATGAGGGTCTGGATTTCAGCTTTGTACTGGCCTCCAGCGTTCATGACATGAAAAACTCGCTGGGTATGCTGCTGCATACTCTGGAGTCCATGTTGGCGGACAACCCGCCGGAAAATGATGCACAGCGGAAAACCTTCTCTGTGCTCGGCTACGAAGCATCGCGAATCAACAGTGAGCTTGTTCAGCTGTTGACCCTGTATCGCATGCAGCACGAATCGCTGCGGGTTCAGGTCGACGAGCACCACGTGGTGGACCTGCTGGAGGACCAGGTGGACCGGAACGATGTGCTGTTCCAGGCTCGGGACCTGGAGGTGACAGTAAAGTGTGATCCGGATCTCAAATGGTACTTTGACAGCGAATTGCTTGGCGGCGTGATCAACAATATTCTGGTAAATTGTGCCCGGTACTCGCACTCGCAACTGTTGATCAGCGCTGAGGTGACGGACCGGGGGCTGGACATCCGCATTGCCGATGATGGACAGGGTTACCCCCAGTCAATGCTGGATGCCCCACTGGAGATGAACGCGGGCGTTTCTTTTTCCAGTGGCAGTACCAACCTGGGGCTGCTGTTTGCGGCCCGGATTGTCCAGCTGCATCGCGCTCACGGCATCCGCGGCAGCCTTAAACTGGCCAATGATGGCCCGCTGGGCGGTGGCATTCTGACTCTGACCCTGCCGTGATGGCCGGGCACTGAAACCCTTAACAGGCAATTCATAATAACTATGCTGAAACTTCGAGCCCGACATAATAAGCACCAGTCCGTGTGGCTGGTAGAACCGGGAGTTAAAGTGGGGCGTTCAGCCACCAACGATCTGATCCTGGACCACGCCAGCGTGGCCAGCCTGCAGTTCGTCATCGGTGTTCGCGCCGACCGCCTCATTCTCAAAAACCGAGCGCCGGAAACGCCATTGCGGGTCAATGACAAACTCATCGATGATCGCTGCAGGCTTCAGGAGGGCGATCGGATAACCCTTGGTGATCTGGAGCTGGAGATCATCGACCCGAAAAAAGATGTTGGCCAGGCCTCGCCGGCGCTTACCGAGTGGAGCCTCAAGCCCAATAGCGCGGCGCTCGGCTCTCGGGTATTTCCGCTCGCCGAGACGACGGTAGTGGGGCGTTCGAGCGAGTGTGATATTCATCTGGCGGTCGCACACCTGTCACGCCGACACGCTCAGCTTCAGATTCTGGATGGTCTGCTGTACGTGAAGGATCTCGGCTCTTCCAACGGCACTTTCCTCAATGGTGAGCGGGTCACCGAGGCGCGGGTTCGTCGGGGTGACGAGCTGCGCTTTGATACCCTGAGCTTCGGTGTCATTGGCCCCTCCGATGATCTCGGGAAAACCACCGTACGCAGCACTGCTCCGGCCAGGGCGCCCGCAGCAAAGGCGAGCGCGCAGAAACCCAGAGTGGACGAGACGACCCGACGGGAAGCGGCCAAGGAGCCTCAGACGGTTCAGCCTCAGCCGACGGCGTCGACCGCTGGGTCCGAACGGACCGCCCGCCAGCGGGGCTGGGTCGGAGGCTTGGTCCTGCTGGGGCTGCTGGCCGCGGTGGTTGTCGTGTGGTTGGTCAAAAAATAACCTAAAGGTTTGCTGGCGTCGGCCGATACGCGGGAAAGCGTATCGTAAATTCACTCGCCTCCCGGGAGGTGCACAATGCCCATTTCCTCAATACACAGTGCCTCCGGTCGCCCGGCGGACCTTCTCCCCGGACAGTCCGGGCGCAACGGTGGGGTTGCCTCTCAGGGAGCGACGGCATCGGAGCGATCCCCGGGTGCCGAGACCTCCAGCCTGGAGGAGCGCCGGCAGAAAGCGTTCCAGACCATCGAGCAGACCCTGGCCATGGGCTACGAAAAGCTCGCCTCGAAGCGCGGTGGGGCGGCTCAGGCGTTCGACCGCTTTGAGCCCCTGAGCGCCGAAAAAGTCGCGGGTAATATACTTGGTTTTATCGAACGTCGACTCCTCAAAGACGCGGCCGAAGGCGCCACCGAAGCTCAACTGCAGGCGCGCCTGGATGCCGGATTGGAGGGCTTCAAAAAGGGCTTTGCCGAGGCGCAGAAGCAACTGGAAGCCCTGGCGAGCTTTACCCCCGAAATCCAGGCCGATATCGATGATACCCGCGAACGGGTGTTGGCCGGTGTCGAAGACCTCAGGCAGCGGATTGTTGACCAACAACTGGGTCAATCCCAACTGGGTCAATCCCCGTCGGATGAGCGCGCTGATGGTGCCAATACCTCCCGGTCCGAGGGACCGCTCGCCTATCGATATGAACAGGCCCGCGCCAGTCGGTTCAGCTTCGAGCTGATGACCGCCGAGGGGGACCGCGTTGCCATACAGGCCAACAGCAGTGCCGCTGTGTCGCTCAGTGGGTCGGGCAATGGGTCCTCCTTTTCCGCAGCGGCCAGCCGGTCATTGAGTTGGTCCGTGGAGGGCGATCTGAATGCCGATGAACGTTCCGCGATCGAATCCCTTCTGGGTGGCGTTGATCGTCTGGCCGAACAGTTCTTCTCCGGTGATCTGAATGGGGCGCTGGAATCGGCCATGGCGCTCGGTTACGACCGCGAGCAAGTGGCCAGCTTCTCCCTGAATCTGAGTCAATCGTCAATCCGGCAGGTCAGTGAAACTTATGGTCGGAGCACCGGAAAGCCCGAGCAGGGGCCCGGGCTTCAGGAGCGACTGGCGCCCTTGGGACAGTTTCTCCGGGGCCTGGAGGCAGCGCTGGCCGATGCATCCCGGGTGTCTGCGGGTCCTGAAACGCTGCTTCTGGACGTCGCCGAGCGTATGCTGCCGTCTGATCAAACCGAGACTCCAGCCCAGTCCCTGCGCGGGTTCATGGCGGAGATGCTGGAGACGCTGACCACCGACCCGGTGGGTGCCGAACGGCCTCAGCGTTCTTCGGCTGATGTCGGTGATACGTCCGGGGAGGCCTGATTGTCGGAACCGGTTCTGATCCTGTACACCACCCTCGGCTGTCATCTGTGCGAACAGGCCAAAGATGAACTCTGGCCTGCACTGACACAGACCGGGTGGCGGTTGGAAGAGGTGGATATAGCGGACTCGGATAGCCTGATGGCTCGCTACGGAACGCGCATTCCAGTGGTCGCCCGGTCCGATTCCGGAGCGGAACTGGGCTGGCCCTTCAGCTCGGGTGAGGTAACGGGATTACTCGAAGGATAGTGCGACCTCCGGTCGGCTCAGAGCTTTATCCCGATCTGATCCATGGTGTCGGAAACCCACTGAATGGCTTCCAGGTAGGCTTGGGAGAGCTGGCTGGCCGTGATGCCCACGCTGCTCAGATAGGACCAGTCGATCGCCCCCCAGGCACCCCGCTCATAATGCTCCACGATATCCAGAATCCGTCCCTCGTGCCCCTGGTGGCGTAGCAGGGCCTCGCTCAGTTCCGGGCTCAGGGACAGGTTGCCCAACAGCACATCGAGCGGTACGTCCATGAACGCATCCAGGGTGGACAGCAGGCCGACGGTGAAGAACGCATCCTGACGGGCCTCTCTTTGCATGGCACTGGCGAGGGTCTCGCACATCCGGGCGCGGGTCAGCGCCGCCACACTCAGTTCGGTGGGTTTGTTGCCTAGGTTGGCCATGGCCAACAGGTTGACCCAGTTTTTGATGATGTCCAGGCCGAGCAAGGTGATGGCCTGGCGCAGGGACTCGATGGTTCGCGGCAGGGCAAAGGCGGCGGAGTTGACCAGGCGCAACAGTTTATAGCTCAGCACCGGGTCCTGGGAGAGCAGCTGCTCGACGCGCAGAATGGATACATCGGGATCGTGCAGGGCGGCGAGCAGTTGCAGAACGGCCTGCTTGCTTTCCGAGATTTTGTGACCCGAGAGAATTTTCGGACGCGCGAGGAAATAGCCCTGAAACAGGTCGAACCCCAGGGCCCGGCAACGCTCGAGCATTTCGTAGGTTTCGACCTTTTCGGCCAGTAAAGTGAGGCCCAGGGGTTTGAGCTGTTCGATATGATCCAGCAGTTCGGTTTCCGACAGTTGCAGTACGTCGAGCTTGACGATATCGGCGTACTCCAGCAGAGGGCGGGTCTGCTCGGTGAGCACAAAATCATCCAGGGCAATGGTATAGCCCTCGGAGCGCAACTGCGTCAGGCCGGTCAGCAGTGCCTGATCGACCACCTGATCTTCGAGAACTTCCACCACCATCTGGCGGCGGTCGAAGGGCGGGGGCGTGATCAACAGGGTCCGGGTAAAATTGATATAGGCTTTGAGTTTGCCGACCACTTTTTCCAGCGAGAGATCGGTGAAAGTGTGCAGCAATACCTGCGAGCTGGCGGAGTCACCATTGGTGAAGGAGGCCAGGTTCCCGGAGCCCGAGCGACACAGCAGTTCGTAGGCGACGACCTGCATGGAACGGTTGAAAATGGGTTGCCGCGCCAGCAGCGGTAGAAGCTCAGACATGGGGGCTACTGCGTTATCCTTAAATCGAACCAGTGGGCCAGTTTAGCCCGGTCCGGTCCTTGTACACAATCGCCGGGAGCGGAGGGAGGGGGAACGGGTCAGGCCAAATTGATGAATATTGCGCCATTTCTGCTAGACTGGCAATATCCGGCGCCGCTGCAACGCTCATCAGACAATAATCAAGCGCGCCTTCTTTCGGGGATTTCACTATGGCAAACCTGCTCAGTACCGTGGATCAGCGAACCCGCCTGGTGGGCGAAAACCGGTTGGAGCTGCTGTTGTTCCGATTGGGGGGCGCCCAGTTGTTCGCAATCAATGTCTTCAAGGTCCAGGAAGTGGTCAAAATGCCCCGGTTGCGCCGGGTGCCTCACAGTCACTCCCAGGTGTGTGGGGTGACCCAGTGGCGCGGACAGACAATTCCGGTACTGGATCTGAGTGCCGCGATCGGTGCCCGGGCTCTGCCGCCGGGCACCGAGCAGAACCTGATCGTCACGGAATACAACCGCTCGGTACAGGCCTTTATGACCGGGCCGGTAGACCGTATTGTCAACCTGAACTGGGAGGAGGTGTTGCCGCCACCGGAAGGGGCGGGACGCGGTCACTTCCTGACCTCAATCACCCGTGTGGACGGCCGGCTGGTGGAGATTCTGGACGTCGAGCGGGTTCTGGCCGAAGTGGCGGAACTGAACACCTCGGTCTCCGAGCAGACGCTGGATCAGACGCTGGCCCGGGAAGCCAGGGCACGAGGGCTGAAGGTGCTGCTTGCCGAGGACTCGGCAACCGCCGTCGCTCAGGTCCGGGAGACACTCAGCGAGCTGGGGCTGGAGCTGATTGCGGTGCAGGATGGCCTGAAAGCGTTGCGGCAACTGCAGGCTTGGGTTGCCGAAGGCAAGCGGGTTACCGATGAGGTGGTCATGCTGATCACCGACGCGGAGATGCCCGAGATGGACGGTTATCGACTGACCGCGGAAATCCGTCAGTCGGCGGATTTCGGGGACCTGCATGTGGTCATGCATACCTCGCTCAGCGGCGGGTTCAATCAGGCGATGGTATCCAAGGTAGGCTGTGATGCCTTTCTGTCAAAGTTCGCGCCGGACGAGTTGGCCAGTGTGGTTCAGGCCCGGCTGAAAGCCTACCTGAACCTCTGATTTCGGCCGCGCGTCCGATCAGAAGGGCGCGCTTGCCTCCTCCGCCGTAATGAAGGGACTTTTCTCTCCCATCCGGTAGCCGTAAATCACCGAGTAAGACAGCACGTTCTGTACATAGCCCCGGGTTTCCCGAAACGGTATGGTTTCAATCCAGACGTCGTAGGGCAACTTGTGGGTCTTCTCTCGCAACCATTGCTTTACCCGATAGGGGCCGGCGTTGTAGGCCGCCGTGGCGAGAATCCGGTTGCCGCCGAATTCGGTCAGCAGTTCATTCAGGTAACGGCTCCCCAGGGCGATGTTTTTCTCCGGGCTGAGCAGATCGGCGCGCCGGTAGGGCACGCCCGCTCTCCGGGCGGTCTGCTGAGCGGTGGCGGGCATCAGCTGCATCAGCCCCATGGCGCCGGCCGGTGAGCGGGCGTGGGGCATGAAGGCGCTCTCCTGGCGGGCAATGGCGAACAGCAGGTGAGGGTGGATGGCGGTGTCCCGGGCGGCGGCCTGGACATGCTCCTGATAGGCGAGGGGAAAGCGCATCTGCAAGTCGTCCCAGAAACGAGCACTGATCATTGCCTGAATGCCTTTGCGGTGCCAGCCCCAGCGCTGGGCCAGTTTGCCGGCTGCCATGATCCGCTCGTGCTCCAGCCCGGGGACGGTGTAATACCACTCGCGGTTGGCCGCAACGGTGTCGCCGATCATCAACCATTCATAGGCGCGCTGCAACGCCGGGTGCTGTTCCATGTCGGCCAGCACGGCGTCCGAGACCGGCGCCGGCTGGTCCAGTAGGCGGTACTCGAAGCCCAGCTTGTCGGCGGAGAGGAACCCGTAAAAGCTCCGGGTGGCGGCCACGGCGGCGTAGAGATCTCTCGGCTCGGGGCCGGTGTTCTCCAGCGCCAGCTCCTCGATCATCCGGGCGCGCCAGTAGCGCCACCGCTCGCTGTCCTGAGCTTCGGCGGGAAGCTGGTTGAGCCAGGTATAGGCGCGCTCCCAGTCCAGTTGCTCCAGGGCGTCACGAATCAATGATTCGACCAGATCGGTATTGCCCAGTGCCGGGACGGTAGCCAACAGTTGATCGGCCTGCTCCCGGTGGCCCTGGAAAATCAGGCGCTGGGCAATGGTTTCCTGGGTGGCCAGGCGCTCAGCGTGGGAAAACAGCTGCTGGGCATCGTAACCACGCCAGAGCGCCAGAGCCTGAAGGGCGTCGCGGCGCGCAAGACGTTGAATGCCGTGGCTGATGATGTCCTGCATGGCCTCGGACTGCTCGCGAAAACGTGCGGTCTGGGCGAGCGCCTTGGGGTTGCGGTTCACCTCCCGCATGAGTCTGGCTTTGCCTTGCCAGCTATCCGGCATCTGCCGGGCA
This sequence comes from Marinimicrobium sp. UBA4509, assembly GCF_002388575.1. Taxonomy (NCBI): domain Bacteria; kingdom Pseudomonadati; phylum Pseudomonadota; class Gammaproteobacteria; order Cellvibrionales; family Cellvibrionaceae; genus Marinimicrobium; species Marinimicrobium sp. UBA4509. Next base: position 108,126 of record NZ_DGMV01000047.1, on the reverse strand, counting down.
AGGTAGTTGGCCAGGCCGTAGGCGCGTCCCTTGATGGCCTTGGTATGGCGCTCCCAGGTGATGGCCGGTGTCAGCCGTCCTTCGGCCATCCAGCGGTCGAATACCGGGTCACAGGCCTCCGGTTGCGAGCGCGCCACATTCCACAGGGGTTCGACCTCATCCAGGGCACTCTTGTCGCCCCGGGTCAGGCGGGCGTGGAGGGCGTGGCAGGCCAGCTCGGTGTCCCCCAGGGCGCCGGGGTAATCGCTGAGATACTGATCCCAGCGTTTCTGGCGGGCGAGGCTGTGCAACCACTGGCGCTGGAGCTGATGGGCGAGATAGGAGCCCGATTCGGCCTCGAGAAAATCCCCGACCGCCTCGGGGGAAGCTTTCTGCAGGTTGCGGGTCAGCTCCCGGTAGGTAAGGTAGGGGGCGAGGGGGTACCCCTCCAACTGCTCAAGCAGGGTTTCGTAACGGGTCATCTGTCGCCGGGACAGGGCATCCCGGGCTTCCAGAAATGTCTGGCGCTGGGCCAGACGCTCCGGGCTTGTCGTGGTCGCATCCGGCCAGACGACGTCTTGCGACGAGGGGGCCGCGAGTACTCTGGGTAGGGCCAGGAGCAGGCCGACAAAAACGGCGAACAGGGAGACGTGGGACCGAATACGCAGCGACCACATGGTGTTGCTACCTCATTCTCTCGTGCATGAACCGGTAATTCGCGGATTGACCGGATTATTCTTCTGTGGCGTGAAGGAAGGCTGTATGATGCCCATCCGTCTCGCGCTTGTCAGTTCAGCATAACAGGCCCCCGGGGCCCGCGCTACTGGCGTTCCGCGATAAAAACCGGATTTTTATTCCCTTTGTGCAGTACATCAAAAAGTGTTCCCATGTCATTGATTCGCTTAGAAAATGCCCAGCTCAGTTATGGCCTGCAAGTGCTGCTGGATGGCGTTGACCTGTCGGTTGAAAAAGGTCGCCGACTCTGCCTGATAGGCCGCAATGGGGCCGGCAAGTCCAGCCTGATGAAAGTGCTGGCCGGTGAGGTCGATCTGGATGGCGGTACCGTGCAGGTGGGTCCCGAGGTCAAGGTGGCGCGGTTGGCTCAGGATCTTCCCGAGGCCGATGACAAAACCGTGTTTGACCTGGTGGCCGAGGGGCTGGGGGATGTGGGCGAGTTGCTGCAGAAATTCCATCACCTGTCCCACGCCGGTGGCGAGAGTGATATGAGTGAATTGGCGCGCCTGCAACAGCAGATCGAAGCGCAGGACGGCTGGCAGTTCCAGCAGAAGGTGGATACCACCCTGACCCGCCTGGGGCTCGAAGGCGACTGGGCCATGGCCAACCTCTCCGGCGGCTGGCGCCGCCGGGT
>NZ_DGMV01000047.1:81794-106608 GCF_002388575.1 Marinimicrobium sp. UBA4509 | reverse complement strand
TGCTGCTCGATGAGCCCACCAACCACCTCGACATTGCCGCCATTGAGTGGCTCGAACAGCAGCTGCTCCAATTCCCGGGCGCCCTGGTGTTCATTACCCACGACCGGTCCCTGCTGCAGAAACTCGCCACCGACATTGCCGAGCTGGATCGGGGGCATTTGCGCACCTGGTCGGGGACTTACGACCGGTACCTGGAGTACCGGGAGCAGGCTCTGGCGGAAGAGGCGCGTCACAACGCGCTGTTTGACAAGAAACTGGCCCAGGAGGAAGTCTGGATCCGTCAGGGAATCAAGGCGCGCCGCACCCGCAACGAAGGACGGGTTCGCGCTCTGAAAGCCATGCGGGAGACCCGCAATGAGCGCCGGGAGCTACAGGGCAAGGCCTCGTTCTCGGTCAGCTCCGGGGAGCGTTCCGGCAAGTTGGTGGCGGAGCTGGAAAAGGTGTCCTATGGCTTCCCGGAGAAAGCGATTGTCTCGGATTTTTCCTCCGTCATCATGCGCGGTGACCGTATTGGCCTGATCGGTGCCAATGGCGCCGGCAAGAGTACGCTGCTGAAGTTGATTCTCGGGGAGCTGGAACCTCAGGAAGGACGGGTGCGCCTGGGTACCCAGTTGCAAGTGGCGTATTTTGATCAGTTGCGGGAACAGCTTAACCTCGATCAGAGCGCGGTGGACAATATTGCCGAGGGGCGCGAATTCATCGAGCTCAATGGCAAGTCGCGGCACATCATTTCCTATCTGGGCGACTTTCTGTTCACCGGGGAGCGGGCGAGAACCCCCTTGCGTGCGCTGTCCGGGGGCGAGCGCAACCGGGTCCTGCTGGCCAAGCTGTTCAGTAAGCCGGCCAACCTTCTGGTCATGGATGAGCCGACTAATGACCTGGATGTCGAGACGCTCGAGCTGCTTGAGGACTTGCTGACTGATTACGACGGCACCGTATTGCTGGTCAGCCACGACCGGGCATTCCTCAACAATATCGTCACCAGTGTCATCGCCTTTGAGGGGCGCGGCCGGGTGCGTGAGTACGTGGGGGGCTACGACGACTGGTTGCGCCAGGGGGGACGCTGGACCGATGATAGCGCGCCGTCTGAGCCAGCCGCCGAAGGGGCTCCCTCTGCGCCGTCGGCCCCGGCTGCGCCGGCGACCAAGCCCAAAAAGCTCAGCTATAAACTGCAGCGGGAGTTTGATCAGTTGCCGGAGCGGATTGAAGCGCTGGAGGCCCGGCTGGACGCACTGCAGCAGCAGGCCGCGGATCCGGCGTTCTACAGCGAGCCACAGGACAAGGTGGATGCGCATTTGAAAGCGCTGGCCGATGTGGAGGCGGAGTTGGAGACGTGTTTTGAACGCTGGGCCGAGCTGGAGGACATGCAGGGCGCCTGAGCGCAAACATCAGGTCTCTCGGGTGTCGGATTCCGCTACCCGGACCGCGAGCACGTCGCAACTGGCACCGTGCAGAACGCTGTTGGAGGTGGACCCGAGCAGTAGCGCAAAACCTTTGCGGCCGTGGCTGCCGACAATGATCAGGTCGGCCCCTTCCTGATTGGCGAGATAGTGCAACTCGGTGGCCGGTTGGCCCACCAGCACATGTTCCTGCTGAATGGGGAAATCGACGTGCTGGGTCAGACGATGCAGCTCCTGTTCGGCTTTGAGTTGCAGTTGCTCCTGAACCTCTGACAGATCCACGGGCATGTCGCCGCCGTAGGCGAATGTCAGCGGCTCGATGACATGGGCGACACTGACCGTAGCCTGGCAGGCCTGGGCGAGCTCGGTGGCTCTCTGCAGAACCTGGGGCGACTCCTCGGACAAGTCCAGGCCAGCAATAATATGTTTGTAAACTGCCATAATCTGACGTCCCGTAACTGGTTGGCGAACGACCTGTAACTGGGAGAGATATTTTGCTCTCCGATGCTATTGATAGTAGCACTTTTAAAGAGCGGGATCAGTGGAACAGTCAATACCGGGAGGAGTGTGAGCGGTGAATATCTGGATAGTCGTCATTTTACTGGGCGTGCTCGCCATGGTGCTGGGGCCGGTCATGATGCTTCAACCCAGCGAGCGCGACCGCCAGCAGGAAGCGGTGCGTCGGCGGGCGACCGAAAAAGGCCTGCGGGTCACTCTGGAAGCCTTGCCCAGACAGGCAACCGATCTCAGTGAACCGGAGCGACTGCCGGTCTATCGCCAGCCCGCGGCCAAAGGGGGAGGGCCGGCCCGGGACTGGATGCTGGTGCGGGCCGCCTACGAGCACGAGTCGCATTTTATGGGGGTATGGGCCTGGCAGGGAAAGGGCCGAGCGACGCCCGCTGAGCGAGCCTGTTTGCGCGAGTGTCTGCCCCGAATGCCGCGCTCGGTACGCGCCCTCAGTGGTGACCCGGGGGGGTGGTCGATCTATTGGACCGAAGCGGGGGGTGACCGGGCGCTCGCGGTTGTCGAGGAGACGCTGGCCGCCCTCAGGGGTTGTAGTCCGTCTCCGGCATCAGCTCCTGGCTGAGCGCCTTGCGCTTGCCCTGAATCACCTCCCCGAGCTCCCGGATCATCGCCATGCGTTGCGGGTAGGGGTGATCGGAACCGATCAGCAGCCCCTGGGCGCGCTTGTAATACGCCTGGGACGTGGTGATATCCCCGCGCTGTAACGCCTTGTGGCCCTCGGCAATGTAGGTCACCACATCGATCATCAATCGGGTCCAGGACAGCTCGAGCAGGTAGTCACTGAGTGTACCCCCCTCCAGTCGCCCCTCGTTGTCCTGTCGACGCAATACCTGAGCGGCCTGATCCAGGCACTCCCTGGCGCGCGCCATTTCGGCGTCGCTCTCCCGCAGGCGGCCGGCGTGGCTCGGCTCCTGATCGTGCAACATGTCTTCCGCCCGCTCCCGAACATGGGCAACTCGGGTTTCCAGGTGGGTTTTGTCGCCCGCCTCGAGCTCCAGCATCTGCTCGAGCAGGTGCAGTATTTCCCGGTTGATACTGCGGGCGATGGCGCGGTTGGGCAAGGTCTCTTCGATCCCGACCAGTACCTCCTCCAGGGCGTCGATGCGCCAGCGAACCCGGCGCTGCCGCAATCGGATCTGGCGAAAGCGTTCCTCGCGCTGGTTGACCAGATGCACGATCAGCAGCGATAGAAACAGCAGTGATGTCAGCAGCAATAAGCTGGCCATGACGCTCCGGGGGTCATCAATGGAAGAAATAATTCCTGACGGGGTTGAGTCCGCTTTTCAGGTTGTCGGCCCGCGTTGCCAAAGCTTTATGATCTATTTTTATCAAACCCTTGTAAATCAAGTAGATAGACGCGTCTTCCCGGGGCCGTCGGCGACCCCGTCGGCGCTGTGAGGGAAGCACCTGAGCGACGGTTCCGGCGGGGTGGATCGAGGCCCTGAGGAAGTTCGCGACTTGACCCAGCCCGGTTGAGGACTTATATATGCGCACCTCAACCGGCATTTTGCAGCGCTCTGGCCATCCGGCTAGCCGCTCTCACTCGGAACGGACAAAGAAGAGTCGCATGGGTAAATCCTTAGTTATTGTCGAATCCCCGGCCAAGGCCAAGACGATCAATAAATATCTGGGCAACGATTTTATCGTCAAGTCCAGTGTCGGTCACATTCGGGATCTGCCCACCAGCGGCAACTCCAAACCGGTCGATCCCAAGGAGCGCGCCCGTCAGGCCGCCAAGACCCGCAAGCTGTCGCCGGACGAAAAGGCCAAGTACAAGGCGAAGAAGCAGAAAGAGCAGCTGATCAAACGGATGGGTATTGATCCCGAGCACGGCTGGGATGCCCACTATGAAATTCTGCCGGGTAAGGAAAAAGTGGTCGATGAGCTGCGCAAGCTGGCGGCCAAGGCCGACACCATCTACCTCGCAACGGATTTGGACCGCGAAGGGGAGGCGATCGCCTGGCACCTGCAGGAGGCCATTGGTGGGCAGCCCGAGCAGTATCGACGGGTGGTGTTTAACGAAATCACCAAAAGCGCAATTCAGAACGCCTTCAAACAGCCCGGTCGTATCGATCGGGACCGGGTCAATGCCCAACAGGCGCGCCGATTCCTGGACCGGGTGGTTGGCTATATGCTGTCGCCGCTGCTGTGGGAGAAAATCGCCCGCGGTCTGTCGGCCGGACGGGTACAGTCGGTGGCGGTGCGCCTGGTGGTTGAGCGCGAGCGGGAAATTCGCGCCTTCGTGCCCGAGGAATACTGGACCCTGGCGGCCCAGCTGAAAGCCGGCGGTGGCGAGGCAGTGCGCTTCGAGGTCAAGAAGCAGGGCGACAAGGCGTTCAAGCCGCTCAATGAGTCCCAGGCCATGGCTGCGGTCAAGGCGCTGGAAGGGGCACGTTACGAGGTGGCGGACCGGGAAGACAAGCCCACCAAGTCCAAACCACCGGCACCATTTATTACCTCTACCCTTCAGCAGGCCGCGAGCACCCGGTTGGGGTTTGGGGTCAAGAAAACCATGATGATGGCCCAGCGCCTGTATGAGGCGGGTTATATCACCTACATGCGAACCGACTCCACCAACCTGAGTCAGGAAGCGGTGGCCAACTGCCGTGACTTTATTCAGGATGAGTACGGCAAGCGCTATCTGCCGGAAAGCCCGGTGGTCTACTCCAGCAAGGAGGGGGCCCAGGAGGCACACGAAGCGATCCGCCCCTCCAGCGTAACGGTAAAGCCCAATCACCTCAGTGGTATGGAGCGCGACGCTGAGCGACTGTATACCCTGATCTGGCAGCAGTTTGTGGCCTGCCAGATGAGCCCGGCGGAATTTACCAGTACCTCGATCGTGGTCAAGGCCGAGGACTTCGAGCTGCGCACCCGCGGCCGGGTCATTCGCTTTGACGGCTTCCTGAAGGTGTTGCCTCCGGTGGCCAAAAAAGATGAAGACGTGGTGCTGCCGGATATCAAAGTGGGGCAGGTGCTGCCTCTGATCAAACTCGAGCCCTCGCAGCACTTCACCAAACCGCCGGCGCGCTTTACTGAAGCGAGCCTGGTAAAAGAATTGGAGAAGCGGGCGATTGGTCGCCCATCCACTTATGCGTCGATCATCTCCACGATCCAGGATCGCGGTTACGTGCGTCAGGAAAACCGCCGGTTCTACGCCGAAAAAATGGGCGATATCGTCACCGAGCGCCTGGTGGAAAGTTTTGATGACCTGATGGATTACGGCTTTACCGCCAGTATGGAAGACTCCCTGGACGATGTCGCCCAGGGTGAGAAAAACTGGCAGCAGCTGCTCGACGAGTTTTACGCGGAGTTCACCCGTAAACTGGAGCAGGCCCAGAGCAGTGAGAACGGTATGCGGGCCAACTCGCCCACCGATACCGACATCAAGTGCGATCAGTGTGGTCGGCCGATGCAGATCCGCACCGGGAGCACGGGCGTGTTCCTGGGCTGCTCGGGCTACAGCCTGCCGCCCAAAGAGCGCTGTAAAAACACCATGAATCTGGTCTCCGGCGACGAAGCGCTGGATGCGGATGCCGATGAAGAGGCCGAGTCCCGGCTGCTGCGCACCAAACGCCGGTGCAAGTTGTGCAACACCGCCATGGACAGTTATCTGCTCGACAGCAAGCGCAAGTTGCACATCTGCGGCAACAACCCGGATTGTCCGGGGTACGAAGTGGAAGAGGGCAGCTTCAAGCTGAAAGGCTACGAAGGCCCGACCCTTGAGTGCGACAAGTGTGGCAGCGAAATGCAGCTCAAGACCGGCCGTTTCGGTAAGTACTTCGGCTGTACCAGCAGTGAGTGTAAAAATACCCGCAAGCTGCTCAAGAGCGGTGAGCCAGCGCCACCGAAAATGGACCCGGTACCCATGCCGGAGCTCCAGTGCGAGAAGGTGGATGACACTTACGTCCTGCGCGATGGGGCATCCGGCCTGTTCCTGGCGGCGAGCCAGTTCCCCAAAAACCGGGAGACCCGCGCGCCTCTGGTGGCGGAAATTGTGCCGCACAAAAAAGAGATCGATCCTAAGTACAAATTTCTCTTTTCCGCGCCGACGGAAGACCCGGATGGCAACAAAACGGTGATTCGCTACAGCCGGAAGACCAAAGAGCAGTATGTGCAGTCCGAAGTGGACGGTAAGGCGACCGGTTGGAAAGCCTTTTATGAAAAAGGCAAGTGGGTCGCCAACAAGTAATCAGCCGCCGGGCTGTTGATGAGGTTTGTTAATGGCTGGAACCAGTCTGACTCGGGTCAATCAGAAATTGGCCTATTGTCGTGCGCTGCTCAAACAGCTGGTCCGGGATGGCGCGCCCGGGAACGCCAACGAGCGCCTGCGCCAGCAGGCGCTGCTCGATGGAGCGGCCTTTCACCTGCTCTGTGCCTACCGGCACTATCTGCGGGAGTTGGCCGAAAACTATTCGGTTCCCGACGTGAGTCGTATCACCACCGAGCAGGACTTGCTGGATGCGCTCGAGCGTTTCGGCAAGAACCCCTCAGAAGCCCGTGAGCTGCTCACCCTTCGCACCAATCCGGACAGCTGGCTGTCTGCCCTCCAGGAGGCCTACGACGCCTGCTGGGCTGCCTCAGGAGCAGCGCCGGTCGCGCGCATTGAGGTGCTGGACCTGGAGTCGCCCGACGGCGCTCCGGGAAAGATTACCCAGGCCCGGCTGACCCAGTGGTTTGAGGCGTTAAACGAGTTGGTGGAACGTCAGCGCGAGACCAGCGCGGAATACTGAGGGGGAGCCCTGGCCGGGCAGCCTGTGGTAAACTGATGGGCAGTTGTTATCGAAGAAGGCGGAGAAGTTATGTCATCATCCCTGTATGAAATTGTGGAACTGGCCAACGGTGATGTGGTTCTGCAGCGGGCCGATGAGAATGGCGAGCCTCTGGTGAGCATCCGGTTCTCCGCCGACTCCCTGTCCTATATGCGTGAAGGCAAACTGGATGTGGCCAAGGCCATGATCGAGGCGGGTATGGAAGCCGCCAGTGAGATTGCCGAAGACGGCGTGGAAGATTTTCTGGGTGAGTTTGCCGATACCGAGGAAAAGCCGGTTTATCACTGAGGCTACAGTCTCCGCTGAGGTCCCAGTCTCTTTAAAGTGACTGTTCCGCGCCCAATGAGTCGCGTTCACGTGCGGCGGAAGGTTAGCGTTTAAAGCAACGCAGAGTCGCTCCAGCCCTGGAGCGCAAGTAGCTTGTCCCTCCGCTATCGAACCCGCAATAACAGTGCCTGACATTGCCCCTGCAAGGCGGCGGCTTCGAGTTGCTTTAGCTCGCGATCGCTCAAGGCACCCGGGCTTGCAATGACGGTGTGGCTGTTGCCTTTGGCAAGGGCTTCCCAGAGTATCCAGCGGCTGTCGTCGGTTTCCGGTGCGTGAATCAGGCGAATGCTGCGTGTATCCACGCCGTACCGCTCGAGCAACCTGCGGTCCACCGGGCCGGGACTGATCCAGGTCAGCCAACGATCGCTCGGGGTTCGGCTCAGGTGCGCCACCATGGGCAGTAACAGTTGGGTCTGCTCCGGGGCGTTGTGGGTCAGTACCAGCTCGGTAATGCCGCCGGCGGGTGCCGGTGATGCCGATTGAATGGGGGCGTTAATCACGGCGAATGACTCCTACACTGAGACCTTCAATAGTGAACTCCTGATCGCGCAAGTCCACCTCAATGACATCGAAATCCGGATTTTCCGGCCAGAGCTCTACCTGGGCGCGGTTGCCGACTCGCTTGAAGCGTTTTACTGTGACCTCCTCACCAATGCGAGCGACCACAATCTGACCGTTGCGGACCTGTTGAGTGCGGTGAACCGCCAGCAGATCGCCGTCCAGAATGCCGGCGTCTTTCATGCTCATGCCATGCACGCGCAGCAGGTAATCCGCCTGCGGGGTAAAAAAGCTGTGGGGGAGCTGGCAGTAATCTTCGATGTGTTCCTGCGCAAGAATGGGGCTGCCGGCCGCGACCCGTCCGACCAGTGGCAGTCCCTGCTGTGGCTCGACCAGCTTGATGCCGCGGGAGGCGCCGGGAATCACTTCGATGGCGCCTTTGCGGGCCAGCGCCTTGATGTGCTCCTCGGCGGCATTGGCGGATTTGTACCCCAGAATGCGGGCAATCTCGGCGCGGGTTGGCGGATAGCCGGTTTCTTCCGCGTAATTCTTGATCAACTGCAACACCTTTTCCTGGCGAGGGGTCAAGTTGTACATGGCGAGCTCCGTGGCAGTTCTGTGGGGACCAGTGTGGTCTGGGTTTTTATACAGATATTGTGATTATATACAGTTATCACCTGTATGCAAGCACAGGTGACAAAAGTGGTTGGGGGCAGGGCGGGTTGGCGGCGGGCTCAGTCGTCGTAGCCGGGGAAGAGGTCGGGCTCGATGTCGTTCAGGGGGTTGTTCCAGGAGTCCGGGACCAGCACGTCATCGTCGTTCCAGCGATCCTCCTGGCTGAGTTCGTAGCCGGCTTCGGAGTCCTCCGGGGCGGCCGCGGGCACCAGTGGCAGTAGGGGCCAGGTTTCCAGGTCAAATTCACCGATGGCACCGTCGAGATACTGCACCTCAATGGTACCCTGCTGCTCATCCAGCGCGACCACTTCAAAGACCTGCTGGTCTTCGCGATCAAAGTACCAGGCGCCAATGCTTGGAGACTGAAAGCCCATGACTCAATGCTCCCATCTGCGTGAATGAAAAGCGTCCGCGGTGCGGCGGAATCGCCGATGAGTTACCTTACCATGGCTTTTCCGCTCCCTAGCAAGCGGTGCGCGAGCGGCGGGAGGACGCTCAGGAAGCGAGTTGTCCGGGAACTCGTGGGGTCGGTCGCGGTAATTGCCTAATTTTCCTTGAGGTTTTGGCTTTTGCCTCGGCGTGGGTATACTCCGCTGAGTCTAAATGAATCTATCGGCAGAGTTTTACATAAAAACTTTGTCTAAACATGTTTGAGTGATTGCCATGGAATTATTGGATCCGATAAAGACCTTCCTGACCGATCTGGCCGATCGGGATCAGCTCTGGATACTGCATGCATTTGCTGTGGTGTTGGCCACTCTGGTAGTGGCCATGGTGGTCAGCTTTATTGTCAAACGCTTGGAGAAGAAGGCAGACAGCGCGAACGCCATCTGGCTGATGATGGCGTTCCGCTCGGTTCGACCGCCACTGAAGGGCATCATCTGGCTGATGGGCATCAGTTGGGCCAGCTACCTGACCCATCAGGGGGCGGATATCGAGCTGATGGGTGCGGTTGAGACCATTCGTCAGGTGGGTATTGTGTTGCTGGTTACGTGGTTTCTGGTGCGCTTTATCCGGTTGGGAGAGAAAGAGTTTCTGAACCCGAGAGTCGGGGAGCCGGGTGATCCCACCACGGTAGGTGCGGTCAGTAAGCTGTTACGGGCCTCGGTGGTCATCACCGCGGTGCTGGGGCTGCTGCAGGCGCTCGGGTACAGTATCTCCGGGGTACTTGCCTTTGGTGGTGTCGGCGGTATCGCAGTGGGTTTTGCCGCGAAGGACCTGCTGGCGAACTTTTTTGGTGGTCTGACGATTTATATGGATCGTCCGTTCGCGGTCGGTGACTGGGTGCGGTCACCGGACAAGGAGATTGAGGGTGTGGTGGAAAATATCGGTTGGCGTCAGACCCGTATCCGCACCTTTGACCGCCGGCCACTGTATGTGCCCAACGCTACCTTCACCCAGATTTCGGTGGAGAACCCCTCACGCATGGAAAATCGGCGGATTCTGGAAACCATCGGCATCCGCTACGATGATGTCGACAAGATGGATGATATTGTTGCCGATGTCCGACAGATGTTGCTGGACGACGAGCGCATTGAAACAGACCATCAGACGCTCATTGTCAATTTCAACAGCTTTGCCGCCAGTTCGCTGGACTTCTTCGTCTACACCTTCACCAAAACCGTCAATTGGGTGGAGTTTCACGAAATCAAGCAGGATGTCATGCTGAAAATCGCCGACATTATTGCTGGGTACGGTGCGGAAATTGCGTTCCCGACTTCCACACTGCATGTGCCTGAGCCGGTCCGTCTGTCGGGCCATGACGGTGGGGGGGCATCCCAGTCCGAGCGTGAATCACCGGCGGAGAATAAGGGAGCAGACCGGGCCTCAGGCAAGAATCAAGAGCCGAGCAATCGCTCGGCGGGCGATGCGACCTATGGTCCCGAGGTGGACGGCGAGCAGTCCGGTGGCGATGGTGATTGATGCCCATTGGCCCGAGGCGGCGGAGTGCCTGTATACCCGGGACGAGCTGGAGCGGGCGCTCGATCGTCTATCCAGCGAAATAGGCGACAGGTTGACCGGGCCTGAGCCACTGCTGGTGCTGACGGTGATGCACGGCGGCCTGGTGACCGCCGGACACTTGCTGCCGCGCCTGTCGATGCCGCTGGAAACGGATTATATTCACGCCAGTCGCTATGGGCATCGGATGGAAGGCGATGACCAGTTGCGGTGGCTGCACCGACCGGCTACTCCGCTGGCCGGCCGACGGATTCTGATTGTTGACGATATACTCGATCGGGGGCTGACGCTGAAGGGGCTCGTGGAGGCCTGCCGGGGGCAGGGGGCGCTCTCCATCCATACGGTGGCGCTGGTGCAAAAGCGCCTGCCTGACCCGCCGGCGGTGGAGGCGGACTTTGTCGGGCTGACGGTGCCGGATCGCTTTGTGTTCGGGTTTGGCATGGATTATCAGGGATTGTGGCGTAACGCGCCCGGCCTATACGCAGTTCCCGAGTCTGATGTCCGGCATTAGCCAGGCTCCCTGGTTGTCCATATAACCAAAAACGCTAAGAGTGTCTCAAAATCCACAGGCGAGACTGGACAATCGGGATCAGATGGCTTAAAACGTCGGCGTCCGTTAATAACGGATGGAGTAAAACCCGGGTGACCGGGTGTTAAGAACTTAAAGACGAAAGACGTCAGGATTTTTCATAAGAATAATGGGGTATCACTATGGCTGAGCGAGCGTCAGGAACCGTCAAATGGTTCAATAACGCCAGAGGCTACGGGTTTATCACCTGTGGCGAAGACAGTGACGATATTTTCGTGCACTACCGCAACATTCGAGGTGAGGGCTACCGCTCTCTGTCAGAAGGGCAGAGTGTGGAGTTTGAGCTGCTCGAAGGTGACAAAGGGCTCCAGGCCGACGACGTCGTCGCCGTTGCCTGACACCAGTGCGGTCACCCGTCGCCGGTAGCGGGCGGGTGTGTTCATGTTGATCAAGGTAATAACCGTTTCTCCCTCCGATTACTCTTTTCTCACCCGCCTGTTCCCGCTTACTCTTCGTCGCTTCCGGTCTCTTCTTCGTCGGGACGTTCGTAAGGGGTGACTCGAATCATCAGCCCGACAATAGGGTGGTCCAGGTAGTGCAGCTCTTCGCTGCGCATTCGCCGCTGCTGGTTCAGGGTCACGATACGGCGGGGAAGATAGTCCTCTTCCAGAAAGTCCGGCAGGCTTGAGGTGGTGTTCAGGCTCGTGTCCCAGGCGTTACCAGTCGGGTTTTGCCATTCGTCGCCCCACAGGGGTGCCGTCTCTCGATCGTCGGTGGTGGGCGCATTGTCCGGTTGCGGTGCGTCGGGGCGCCGGGGCAGTTCCGGCCAGGCGCCGGGGGGCTGGCCGTAATTGGGCTCGAACTCGGTGAACCACAGGCGGGTGTGCAGGTGCAGGTAGCGCGACACACTCAGGGTGATGCTGCCCTCGAGCTCGGTGTGGTTATCAAAGGTATCGCCGCCCTGAATCAGCAGCGCGGGACTTTCTTCCAGCTCGGTGACCGGCTGGCGCCAGGCCTCGTGAAACAGGACCCGATACTGACCGGAGCGGTTCATGGCATTCGCGAACCGGTCCATGGAGCGCAGGTCCTCGGGCAGGGGGAGGAAAGCGTCCCGGGCCAAGTCGGCGGGGGCCGGTTCTCGCAGGGCCGCCAGGCCGTTGTCCCAGGAGGGGCGGGGGGGCGAGGTGTCCTCGGTATCCGCCAGATCGGACTCCGGGTCATGCAGCGTCACCCAGTTGAATGGGTAGCGCAACTGGATGTTGCGCGGCCACTGTTCGATGCCGTCTGCACCGCCGATCCGCTCGAACACGATCATTTCCACCTGGTACCAGTCGGCCGGGTCCTCGGCCAGGGTTGGCACCATGGCGCAGGTGGCGGCCAGGCCGAGCAGGGCGGCCAGAGCGAGGGAGGTGCGGGAGGTGCGCAAAGCGTGGGTCATGAGCGGTTTCCGGGCGTCAGTTTATCCAGCAGTTCTGAAACAGCGTTCAGTCGTGTTTCGCCATTTTCCATATTTCGAACGAATTTTAAATGATTCGCCCCTGCCAATTGGTAGGTTTGTGGGTCACTTTGCACCAATTGCACAATGGTCAGGGGATCGACCTCGGTTTGCTCGGAAAATTCCAGTCGACCGGCCCGGTCGCCGGCTTCGAGTTTGGCGATGCCGAGCTTTTCCGCACGCAGTTTCAGCGCGGTCACCGCAAACAGATTCTTGGTCGCCTCGGGTAGCAGCCCGAACCGGTCGATCATTTCCACTTGAAGCTCGCGCAGAGCCTCATCGGATTCCGCGTTGGCCAGTCGCTTGTACAGCACCAGGCGGGTGTGGACATCCGGCAGATAGTCCGCGGGAATCAGGGCCGGGATGCGCAGGTTCACATCGATGCCGGAGTCCAGAGGCTGTTCGATATCCGGCGTCTTGCCGGCCCGGATGGCCTTGATGGCCCGGTCCAGCATATCCATGTAGAGCGAGAAGCCCACGGTCTGGATCTGGCCGCTCTGTTCCTCCCCGAGCAGTTCCCCGGCGCCGCGAATTTCCATGTCGTGGGTGGCCAAGGTAAAGCCGGCGCCCAGGTCGTGGGCCGCCGCAATGGCGTCCAGGCGTTTGAGTGCGTCGGCGGTCATGGCGCGGCGTTCGGGGGTCAGCAGATAGGCGTAGGCCTGATGGTGCGAGCGGCCGACCCGGCCCCGCAGTTGGTGCAACTGGGCCAGGCCAAATTTGTCGGCCCGGTGAATGATGATGGTGTTGGCGCTCGGGACGTCGATGCCGGTCTCGATAATGGTGGTGCACACCATCACATTGAACCGCTTGTGGTAAAAGTCCGACATGACCCGTTCCAGATCGCGCTCGCGCATCTGGCCGTGGCCGATGCCCACCCGGGCTTCCGGGATCATTTCCCCCAACTCCCGGGCGATCCGTTCGATATTTTTGACTTCGTTGTACAGGTAATACACCTGCCCGCCGCGCAGGATTTCCCGCAGAATCGCCTCCTTGATGGTGGCGTCGTCCTGGGTGCGGACAAAGGTTTTGACCGACAGACGGCGCGCCGGCGGGGTGGCAATGATGGACAGATCCCTAATGCCGGACATTGACAGGTTGAGCGTCCGGGGGATCGGGGTGGCGGTCAGGGTGAGGATATCGATCTCGGCCCGCAACGCCTTGAGTTTCTCCTTCTGGCGCACACCGAATCGATGTTCCTCATCGATGATTAGCAGCCCCAGGTTCTTGTAGCGGAGGTCTCCCTGCAGCAGCTTGTGAGTCCCCACAACGATATCCACTTTGCCCGCCTCCACGCGCTTGAGCACCTCGTTGACCTCTTTGGTGGTGCGAAAGCGTGACAGGACTTCAATGGTGATGGGCCAGTCGGCGAAACGGTCTTTCAGGGATTCAAAGTGCTGCTGGGCGAGCAGGGTTGTGGGGGCCAGCAGGGCGACCTGCTTGCCGCTGTAGCTGGCGATAAAGGCCGCCCGCATGGCCACTTCGGTTTTGCCAAAGCCCACGTCCCCGCACACCAGGCGGTCCATGGGTTGCGGGGAGAGCATGTCCTGCACCACCGCCTCGATGGCTCGCTGCTGGTCCGGCGTTTCCTCAAACGGGAAAGCGGCGGCAAAGCTCTCATAGGCGGCCTTGGGGTCGTCAAAGGCAAAGCCCTTGCGGGCGGCGCGACGGGCATAAATATCCAATAGCTCGGCGGCCGCATCCCGCACCTGCTCGGCCGCTTTGCGTTTGGCTTTCTGCCACTGTTCACTGCCCAGCCGGTGCAGTGGCGCCAGCTCCTCATCGGCGCCACTGAACCGGCTGATCAGGTGCAGGTTGGTGACCGGCACGTACAGCTTGGCGCCTTCGGCGTACTCCAGGGTCAGGAATTCCGTCGACTGGCTGTCCACATTCAGGGTTTCCAGGCCGCGGTAGCGGCCCACCCCGTGGTCGATGTGCACCACCGGGGCGCCGGGTTTGAGTTCGGTCAGGTTTTTGACGATCAGGTCGCTGTTGTCCTGGGCCTGACGACGTCGGCGCTGCTGACGAACCCGGTCGCCAAACAGCTGGGATTCCGCAATGACCACCACATTGGGGTCCTGCAGCCGCAGGCCCTGATCCAGGGGCGCCACGGAGAGGGCCAGGCGCGTGTCGTTCTGCGCAAAGGCGTCCCAGTTATCGACGATGGTCGGGTGTACACGGATGCGGCCCAGCAGGTCCAGCAGTGTTTCACGTCGGCCGGCGGAGTCGGCGCAGAACAGTACCCGACCGTCGAATTCCATCAGAAACGCTTCCACCGCTGCCAGGGGCGTGTCTGACTGATGGTTGACCGGCAGGGTCGGGGGCGCCTGGGTGGCAAAGTTGAATCGGCCGGCGCCCGGCTCTACCGCTGCGGTCTGTACGAAGGTGCGGGCCAGGGGTTTGATCAGGCCGAACAGCTCGTCCACGCCGAGATAGATGTCCCGCGGCGGCATGATCGGGCGCTGAGGGTCGACCTTGCGGCTCTCATAGCGGTTCTGCAGTTCGTTCCAGAAGCGCTCGGCGGCCGCTTCCAGCTCCCCCAGGGCAAAAATCCGGGTGTTCTCCGGCAGGTACTCGAACAGGTGGCTCGACTGCTCGAAAAACAGTGGCAGGTAGTACTCAATCCCGGGTGGGGCAATGCCGCTGCAGACGTCCTGGTAGACCGGGCAGGCGCGATGATCGACATCAAAACGGGCGTGCCAGTGATCCCGGAAGCGATTGATGCCGTTTTTATCCAGAGGGAATTCCCGTGCCGGGAGCAGTTCGATACGGTTTACCTGCTCGACGGTCATCTGGGTTTCGGGGTCGAAACGACGCAGGGTTTCCACCTCGTCGTCGAACAGATCGATCCGGTAGGGGTAGTCGCTGCCCATGGGGAACAGGTCGATCAGGGCGCCGCGCACCGCAAATTCGCCGTGCTCGTACACCGTGTCGACGCAGTGGTAGCCGGCTTTTTCCAGTCGGCTGCGCAGTGCGTCCAGGTCCAGGCGCTCGCCCGGCTCCAGGAGCAGGCTGTTGCTCAGCAGGTAGCTCTGCGGCATCAGCCTCTGCAGGATACTGGTGACCGGCACCACCAATATGCCCTGGCGGGTGCCGGGCAGACGGTAGAGGGTGCGAAGGCGCTCGGAAATGATGTCCTGGTGCGGGGAAATCGTGTCGTAGGGCAGGGTTTCCCAGTCCGCCAGGTGCAGTACCGGCAGTTGGTCGCCCGCAAAGTAGCGCAGCTCGCTCTCCAGGCGCTGAGCGGTGCTGGTATCCGGTGCGATGACCAGGCTCAGGCCCTCGTGGGACCGGGCGGCATTTGCCAGGGCGAGGGCCTGAGCGGCACCGTGGAGTTGTCCCCAGGTCTGACGATCGCCGGGGCGGACGGTGGTTGGCGGGTTCAGCGGGTTCTGTTCACTCATGATTTGACGGCTGCGGAAAAAAGCCGCCATTGTACCCGACCTGATGAGATTGTGTTTGGCTGCTGCGATGATGGCGCCATCCACCCTGTGAGTACCATCCGGTGACTGCAAAAAACCCGCCAGCGGACTGGCCTTTCGGCGCTGTGATCTTTATAATTGCGGCGATTTTTCCAAGGGTGTGGGCAGAAAATGTGCCCGAATCGACTCCGCAATGGGTGTTGAGGCGGAGAAATCTCATAGCTGAGGTGCTTTTTGAGGGATGGCGGGGTTTGACCTGCTCAGGCACCTGGAACTTGCGCTTCTAACAACTATATATCCGCACACATTTGAATATCGCAACCCAGTTACTGTCGGGCCGCTGGGGTTGAGTGTGCGAAGTGCAATCCGTTAGCCCGGCATACGACACCGATCGGTTGGGGATGTTTCCCCTTCAGGTCAGTTTATCCAACGAGTGATTAGGCAGAGACGTATGATAAAGATCCGTCGGGGATTGGATTTACCTATATCCGGTGTGCCCGAGCAGGCCATCAGCGAGGGTCCAAAAATCCGCTCTGTGGCTGTCATCGGTTTCGATTACCACGGTATGAAACCGACCATGGCGGTCCAGGTGGGGGACAAGGTCAAGCTCGGTCAGTTACTGTTTACCGATAAAAAGACGGAAGGCGTGCGCTATACCGCACCCGCCTCCGGTACCGTGGCGGCCATCAATCGTGGCGAACGCCGGGTGCTGCAGTCCGTTGTGATCGATGTCGAAGGCGACGACGCCGAGACCTTCGAGGCCTATAAGGGCACGGACCCGGCGCAGGTGTCTGACGAGGACGCCCGCGCCCTGTTGAACGAATCTGGCCTGTGGACCGCGCTGCGGACCCGCCCGTTCAGCAAGGTCCCGGCTCTGGACAGCAAGCCCAATTCCATCTTTGTGACTGCCATGGACACCAATCCGCTGGCGGCCAACCCGGAGGTGATCGTTGCCGAGCAGGCCGAGGCGTTCAAGCAGGGCCTGGTTGTGCTCAGTCGGATGACCGAGGGCAAGGTGTTTGTCTGTAAGGCCGCTGGCGCCGATATTCCCGCTGCCTCGGGCGAGCGTTTTGTCACTGAAGAGTTTGGTGGCGTACACCCGGCCGGCAATGCGGGCACCCACATCCACCACCTCGACCCGGTCAGCGACAAAAAGCTGGTCTGGACCGTCAACTATCAGGACGTGATCGCCATTGGTACGCTGTTTACCACGGGCAAGCTGGATAACCGTCGTGTGGTGGCTCTGGGTGGTCCGCAGGTCGAGAAGCCCCGTCTGCTGCGTACCCGTCTGGGTGCCAACCTCGAAGAACTGACCGCTGGCGAGCTCAAGCCTGCCGAGAACCGCCTGATTTCCGGTTCGGTCTTTGGTGGTCGTAACGGTCGTGGCCCGCTGGCCTACCTGGGACGCTACCACCAGCAGGTGTCCGTGTTGGAAGAGGGCAACGATCGCCCGATGCTTCACTACCTGCGCGCCGGTTTCAATGCCTTTTCCGTCATGGGCATTTACATCTCCAAGCTGTTCAAAGGCAAGCAGTTCAACTTCACCACCACCACCGGTGGTAGTGAGCGTGCCATGGTGCCGGTGGGTGCCTACGAGCGCGTGATGCCGCTTGATATTCTGCCGACGCAGTTGCTGCGCTCCCTGATTGTCGGGGATACCGAGACCGCCCAGCAATTGGGTTGTCTTGAGCTGGACGAGGAAGATTTGGCCCTGTGCACCTTCGTGTGCCCGGGCAAATACGAATACGGCCCGATCCTGCGCGACAATCTCACCACTATTGAGAAGGAGGGCTAAGGTATGAAAGCTCTGCGCAACTATCTCGACAAGATCGAGCCGAACTTCCACAAGGGCGGCAAACTGGAAAAGTGGTACTCCCTGTACGAAGCGGTGGACACCATTTTCTATCGCCCTGCCAGTGTGACCAAAACCACCGCTCATGTGCGCGACGGCATCGACCTCAAGCGCATCATGATCACCGTGTGGCTGTGCACCTTCCCGGCCATGTTCTACGGCATGTACAACATGGGCTTTCAGGCCAATACCATCATGGCGGATATGGGTATCGCCTCGGTGGAAGGTTGGCGGGGTGCCTTTATTGAAATGATGGGCGGCTATGACGCCAGCAGCATCTGGGCCTCTTTCTGGCACGGTGCGGCCTATTTTATCCCGATCTACTTCGTGGTGTTCGTGGTTGGCGGCTTCTGGGAAGTCCTGTTTGCCACTGTACGCGGTCACGAAGTGAACGAAGGTTTCTTTGTTACGTCGGTTCTGTTCTCCCTGATCTGCCCACCGGATCTGCCCCTGTGGCAAGCGGCTCTGGGTATCAGCTTCGGTGTTGTGGTCGGTAAGGAAGTGTTCGGCGGTACCGGCAAGAACTTCCTGAACCCCGCACTGACCGGTCGTGCGTTCCTGTACTTTGCCTACCCGGCGTCCATGTCCGGCGACAGTGTCTGGACCGTGGTCGATGGTTACTCCGGTGCTACTGCTCTGTCGGTCGCCTTCCAGCAGGGTATGGACGGCGTATACCAGCAGATGAGCTGGATGGACGCGTTCATTGGCAACATCCACGGCTCCATTGGTGAAGTGTCCACACTGGCCATTCTGATCGGTGGCGGCATTCTGTTGATCATGGGTATTGCCTCCTGGCGGATTGTGGCCGGTGTGATGCTGGGTATGATCGCCACCACGCTACTGTTCAACGCGATTGGCTCCGACACCAACCCGATGTTTGCCATGCCCTGGTACTGGCACCTGGTCGTGGGCGGTTTTGCATTCGGCATGATGTTCATGGCCACGGATCCGGTATCCGCCTCCATGACTCACGCCGGTCGCTGGTGGTTTGGCGCTCTGATTGGCCTCATGTGTGTGTTGATCCGCGTCGTCAACCCGGCCTTCCCGGAGGGGATGATGTTGGCGATTCTGTTTGCCAACCTGTTCGCCCCCCTGATTGACCACTTTGTTGTACAGGCGAATATCAAGCGGAGGTTGGCACGTGGCTAATAACGATACGATCAAAAAGACCATCACAGTGACTCTGGCACTGTGTATCGTCTGCTCCGTCGTGGTGTCGACAGCCGCCGTGCTGTTGCGCCCCATGCAGCAGATGAACCAGGAACTGGATTTCAAGAGCAATATCATTGCTGCGGCCGGTCTCAGCGGGGAAGAGGGCAGCGTCGAAGAGATTTTCGAATCACGGATCAAAACCCGTGTGGTGGATCTCGAATCTGGCCAGTTCACCGATGAAGTGGACCCGGACAGCTACGATCAGTGGAAAGCGGCCAAAGATCCGAGCCGCTCCATGGACCTCAGCGGTGATGAAGACATCGCGGGCATTTCCCGTCGTGAACGCTACGCCGAGGTGTTCCTCGTGGAGAACGAGCAGGGCGAGCTGCAGACACTGGTATTGCCGGTTCGCGGGTACGGACTCTGGTCCACTCTCTATGGCTTTATGGCAATCGAAGCCGACGGTAATACCGTTGCTGGTCTTACGTTCTACGAACACGCCGAAACGCCCGGTCTCGGCGGTGAGGTGGATAACCCGAGCTGGAAGGCCCAGTGGGACGGTAAAAAAGTCTACGGCGACGATGGCGAGGTCCAACTGTCGGTCATCAAAGGCAGTGTCGACTCCTCCGACCCCAATGCCCAGTACAAGGTGGATGGCCTCTCGGGCGCTACCCTGACCAGCAAGGGCGTGGATAACCTGGTGGAGTTCTGGCTGGGTGATATGGGCTTCAAGCCGTTTTTGAAGAACTTGCGCGAAGGGGAGGCCTAAGCCATGAAGAAGCTCAAGCAACTTCTGATTGAACCGATTTTTGACAATAACCCGATTGCGCTGCAGATTCTGGGTATCTGTTCGGCTCTGGCTGTTACCAACAGTTTGAGCGTGACGGTGGTGATGTGTATCGCCCTGACCGCGGTAACCGCATTTGCCAACCTGTTTGTCTCCATGGTGCGCAATCACATTCCGGGCAGTATCCGGATCATTGTGCAGATGACCATCATCGCCTCCTTGGTGATTCTGGTGGATCAGGTACTGAAGGCGGTGGCGTATGACATCAGCAAGCAGCTGTCGGTCTTCGTAGGCCTGATCATTACCAACTGTATCGTCATGGGCCGCGCCGAAGCCTTTGCCATGAAGAACCCGCCGCTGCCGAGCTTTATCGACGGCGTGGGTAATGGCCTGGGTTATAGCGTCATCCTGTTGGGTCTGGCCTTCATCCGCGAGCTGTTCGGCTCCGGCAGCCTGTTTGGCGTCACTCTGTTGACCCCGGTGACCGAGGGTGGCTGGTACGTGCCGAACGGTCTGTTGCTGTTGCCGCCGAGCGCGTTCTTCCTGATCGGTTTCTTTATCTGGGCCATCCGCGCCTGGAAGCCGGAGCAGGTTGAGGAAGAAGAGTTCAAGATGGCGCCTAACACCAAGCCGCAGGAGGCCTGATCGTGGAACAGTTACTGAGTATTTTTGTACGGACCGTTTTCATTGAAAACATGGCGTTGGCGTTCTTCCTGGGGATGTGTACCTTCCTGGCAATCTCCAAGAAAATCAGTGCCGCCTTTGGCCTGGGCATTGCGGTCGTGGTCGTGCAGTTGATTACCGTACCGGTGAACAATCTGCTCTACACCTACGTATTGGCTGATGGGGCCCTGGCGTGGGCCGGTCTGCCCAATGTCAACCTGAGCTTCCTCGGTCTGATTACCTACATTGGTGTGATCGCCGCGCTGGTTCAGATTCTGGAAATGGTGCTGGATAAGTTCATGCCCGCGCTGTACAACGCTCTGGGTGTGTTTCTGCCTCTGATTACCGTGAACTGCGCCATTCTGGGTAGTTCGCTGTTCATGGTGGAGCGCGACTACAACTTTGCCGAGAGTGTTGCCTTCGGTGCCGGTTCCGGCGTCGGTTGGGCCCTGGCGATTACCGCTCTGGCGGGTATTCGCGAGAAGATGAAGTACAGCGATGTGCCGGCGGGCCTGCGTGGCCTGGGCATTACCTTCATTACTGTCGGTCTCATGTCCCTGGGCTTTATGTCTTTCGGCGGCATCGACCTGTAACCAGCGAGGTAGGCTAGATGAATTTGGAAATTATATTGGGCGTGGTCATGTTTACCGTCATCGTTGCGGCGTTGGTGGTAATCATCCTGAGCGCCCGCGCCAAACTGGTGAGCAGTGGCGACGTAACGATCGAGATCAACCACGAGAAAAAAATCCAGGTCCCCGCCGGCGGCAAGCTGCTGCAGAGCCTGGCCAATGCGGGCCTGTTCCTGCCGTCGGCCTGTGGTGGTGGCGGTACCTGCGCACAGTGTAAGTGTGTGGTAGAGCAGGGCGGTGGCGCCATGCTGCCGACCGAGGAAGGTCACTTCACCAAGCGCGAGGCCCGTGAGGGGTGGCGCCTGTCCTGCCAGACACCGGTCAAAGAAGACATGGTCATCGAAGTGCCGGAAGACGTGTTTGGTGTGAAGCAGTGGGAGTGCACCGTTGAGGCAAACCCGAATGTGGCGACCTTCATTAAAGAGCTGACACTGAAGCTGCCGGAAGGCGAGAACGTCGATTTCCGTGCCGGTGGTTACGTCCAGCTCGAGTGCCCGCCGCATCATGTGAAGTTCAAGGACTTCGACATTGAAGAGAAATTCCGTGGCGACTGGGAGCGCTTTGGTTTCTTCGATCTGGAATCCAAGGTCAACGAGCCGGTCATGCGCGCCTACTCCATGGCAAACTACCCGGAAGAAGTCGGTATCGTGAAATTCAATATTCGTATCGCGACGCCGCCTCCGGGCTCCAAGGATATTCCGCCGGGCATCATGTCCTCCTACGTGTTCAGCCTGAAACCGGGCGATACCATCACCGTTTACGGGCCCTTTGGTGAGTTCTTTGCCAAGGACACCGACGCGGAAATGGTCTTCATCGGTGGTGGTGCCGGTATGGCGCCCATGCGCTCACACATCTTTGATCAGCTGCGCCGGATCAAAACCGATCGCAAGATCACCTTCTGGTATGGTGCGCGTTCACTGCGCGAAATGTTCTACCACGAAGAGTACGATCAGCTGCAGGAAGAGAACGAGAACTTCGAGTGGCACGTAGCGCTGTCCGATCCCCAGCCGGAAGATAACTGGGAAGGGCCGACCGGATTCATTCACAACGTGTTGTACGACATGTACCTGAAGGATCATCCGGCGCCGGAAGACTGTGAGTACTACATGTGTGGGCCACCGATGATGAACGCTGCCGTCATCAAACTGCTCAAGGACTTGGGCGTAGAAGACGAGAACATCATGCTGGACGACTTCGGCGGTTAATAGAGGACAGGATTTGTTCAAGGTTCTCACAACAATAAAAACGGGGCCGGTACTGCTGGCCTCGTTTTTGTTTTTAGGTTTGCTGCTGGGCGGCTGCGAGCCTCGTGTTGAACACGAGGCGCACCGGTTCTCCGGGCCCACCATGGGCACGACGTTCAACGTCACCCTGGTGGTGACCGACCAGTCTCCGCCGGTGGACGCCGCGAAGATTCAGGCTGGGCTGGAACGGGAGCTGGCGCAGATCAATCAGCAGATGTCGACTTACATCGATGACTCCGAGTTGATGCAGTTCAATCGCTCGGAGGTCGGGCAGTGGCAGTCGCTGTCGGAACCACTGGCTGAGGTGTTGGCCATCAGCCGGCGCATCAGTGAGCGCAGTGAGGGCGCTTTCGACATTACGGTGGGGCCGCTGGTCGACCTGTGGGGCTTTGGCCCTCTGGCTGAGCCAGAACAGGTACCCAGCGATGCGGCGATTGCGGCCGCCCGTTCGGCGATGGGCTATGCCCAGGTGGCGCTCGATGGTCAGCGGGCCCGTCGGTTGAGTGATGTGCGTCTGGATCTCTCGGCCGTGGCCAAGGGCTACGGCGTGGATCATCTGGCCGATTGGCTTGAGGCTCAGGGCTACGAGCATTATCTGGTCGAAATCGGGGGCGAAGTCCGGCTCAGCGGTAGCAGTCCCCGGGGTGATGCCTGGCGCATTGGCGTAGAGCAGCCCAGCCTGGTTCAGGGTGATGGCCGCAAGGCACTGGCGTTGACGGATATTGCGATGGCCACTTCGGGAGACTATCGCAATTACTATGAGCGCGACGGTGTGCGTTACTCACACACCATCGATCCGCGCACCGGACGGCCGATAGCCCATCGCCTGGCCTCCGTTACGGTGCTGGCCCCAACCTCTGCGGAGGCCGATGCCTGGGCGACGGCACTGAATGTGCTGGGGCCGGAAGCGGGTATGGCGCTGGCGGAGCGGGAAAAACTCCCCGTGTATATGATTGTCAAAACCGATGACGGTTTTACTGATGACTATTCCAGTGCATTCGCACCCTGGCGCTGAGCGTCAGCAGTGAACGTGCACAACGAAAGCCCCAAGGGCAGGTGAGGTAACACATGGGTATGGTTCTGGTTTCCCTGTTGGTCATGCTTCTGGTGGTGGTAGGGATGTCCGTCGGCGTTCTGTTCGGCCGCCAGCCGCTCAAAGGTTCCTGTGGCGGTGTCGGCGCCGCCCTGGGCGAGAAAGACTACGTCTGTGATTTGTGTGGTAACGACGAAGAAAAGTGCAAAACCATCAACGAACGTCAGCAGGCGGGTCTGCCCGTCGACGATTTGGCGTACGATGCCAGCCAGGGGGCGGCATCAGAGGGTAAAGAGAGAGCAACGTCCTCCAAAACCCAATCAGGAGATTAATCCTAGTGGCTGATCACACCTACGATGTGCTGGTAATCGGGTCCGGACCAGCGGGTGAAAGCGCTGCCATGTCGGCGGCAAAATCCAATCTGCGAGTTGCCGTAATTGAAAGTCGGGCCCATGTGGGCGGCAACTGTGCGCACAAAGGTACTATTCCGTCCAAATCCCTTCGTCATGCGGTTAAGCAACTGATTCGCTACAACAGTGTCAGTCTGTTCCGGGAGATGGGGGATACTCGCTGGCTGTCCTACCCCAGGGTGTTGGCGGCGGCCTCCAAGGTGATTCCCAAGCAGGTCGAGTTGCACACGGAGTTTTATATCCGCAACCGCGTGACGCTGCATACCGGGATGGCCTCTTTCGTGGATGCCAATACCGTTAATGTCGACTCGGGTGATGGTGCCCAGGAAACGATTACCGCCGAGTCGATCATCATCGCCACCGGCTCGCGCCCGTATCGGCCGGCGGATGTGGATTTCAGTCATCCACGAGTCTACGACAGCGATACCATTCTGGAAATGCAGCACACTCCCCGCCATATGATCATCTACGGAGCGGGCGTTATCGGCTGTGAGTATGCGTCCATCTTTTCCGGTCTCGGGGTGAAGGTGGATCTGATCAACAATCGCGATCGGCTGCTTTCATTTCTGGATGACGAGATTTCCGACGCGCTCAGCTACCACTTGCGCGACAGCGATGTGACCGTACGTCACAGCGAAGAATACGAATCCATTGAGGCCGATGATCACAGCGTGACGCTGCGTCTGAAGTCTGGCAAGCGACTCAAGGCAGATGCGATTCTCTGGTGTAATGGGCGCAGTGGTAATACCGACAAGCTGAATCTGGAGGCGACCGGGCTGGACGTGGATTACCGGGGCAATCTCAAGGTGTCCCAGGATTATCGAACCTCGGTGGACAACATCTTTGCGGTCGGCGATGTGATCGGCTGGCCGAGTCTCGCCAGTGCGTCGTTTGATCAGGGACGGGCGGTCGCGGCAGTGATCACCGGGGAGCCCTGCAAGCCGGTCACCAATGTGCCTACCGGTATTTATACCCTGCCGGAAATCAGCTCCATCGGGCAGACGGAAACCGAATTGACCGCGGCGAGAGTGCCCTATGAAGTGGGCCGGGCGCTGTTCAAAAACACTGCGCGGGGACAGATCAGTGGCGAAGACGTGGGGATGTTGAAAATACTGTTCCACGTCGACAGCCTGGAAATACTGGGCGTCCACTGCTTTGGGGCAGAGGCCGCCGAGATTGTTCACATCGGTCAGGCCATCATGAGTCAGAGTGGCGCGGGAAACACCATACAGTTTTTCCTCGATACCACCTTCAATTATCCCACCATGGCAGAAGCCTATCGCCTGGCGGCGTTGGACGGCATCAACCGCATCAACCGTCGTTAGCGGGTGCCGCCCCCGCCCGGGGGCGGTGCTTCAATACCGTGCGTAGCACTTTGTCGTGCTCAAAATAGACTACGTAGTCTTCGTAAACCCAACTGGAGATCGGTGGGTCGCCGACCGCTGCAC
>NZ_DGMV01000047.1:73887-81658 GCF_002388575.1 Marinimicrobium sp. UBA4509 | reverse complement strand
TCGTCGCCGACCGCTGCACGGCGTTCCTGAGGCGCACCAAAACGCGACTCGACGCGCTCCTGGGTCATGCCATTGGTCGGCACGTCGCCCGCGTTTTCGGCCCCTTGCTGGCCTACCGGAATTTCCACCCGGTCGGCGATCGAGGCGGATGATAATCCCAGCCCCAGGGTCAGACCCAGGGCGAGTAGGGTGTAGGATCGAAACGTCGTCATGAAGAAGCTCCTTTGGAGTAGAGGTTGCCCTTTTCGTCGGGATCGATATCCTGCAGGCGGCGTTTCTCCGCCATCTGGGCGCGCATGATCTGTTGGCTGAGAAGGTGTTGTTGCGGGTCTGTCAGCGTTTCGAATTCTGCCGCAATTTCGTAGCCGCCGGTGCGAAGTGGTTCACAGCGTGCGACTCGGGCGTAGATGGCCAACCCGACGTAGGTGGGCAGGAACGTCAGGTTCAGGGCCACCGCCTGGCCAATCGTCAGCGCTTCCCGGTTGCTGAAGGCCAGTCCGCCTTCGCTGATGTTGACGCGTCGCTGGTCCGTTGGATGGGTCCCGTGCAGCCGGGGTTCGCTGATCAGCTGCTGGGCGAGCAGGTCAATTTTCCGATTGAGCAGATAGAGGTAATCGGCAATCTGCCGATCGCGATCCTTGATCTGATAGAACAGTTGGCTCGATTCGCTGTCAATTTTCTTCAGCTCCGCGTAAGTCTTGAGCGCCGCCGCGCCGGGAAACAGGTTCTCGGCTGGCGTGTGCTGGAGCGTGTCTTCGTCGACGGCCAGGTATTCCAGGTCCAGGTAGTCGTCGATGCGAAAATAGAGTCGTCGTTCAGGCATAACAGTCCCGCAACAGGCTTTTGTCATTGTAATAAGGTATAGCATACCGCGTTGCCGGTGTGCCCCGCCACTATGACGTTCTGTGGCGTCACTGACGCTGCGCGGCCCGGCAAATCCACCTGCCGGGCTTGTGGCGTTCAGGTCAATAGGGTTAAATGCGCTCATGCCAATCAACGTCCCGCTACATATCGGTCTGCGCTACACGCGCGCCAAGCGCCGCAAACAGTTTATCTCTTTCATCAGCGCCTTTTCCCTGCTGGGCATGGCGCTGGGTGTGATGGCGCTCATCGTCGTTCTGTCAGTGATGAACGGCTTCGACCGCGAGATGAAATCGCGGATTCTCAGTGTGGTGCCCCACGGCTTCATCGATGGCACGCCGGAGTTGGCGGATTGGCGCGCAGTGGCAGACCACGTCAGACAGCACCCGGAGGTGCGCGGCGTTGCACCCTATATCGAAGGTTTCGGGCTGGTCAATTACGGCCGTGGTTCGGAAGGCGTCCAGATTCAGGGCATTGCGCCGGAATACCAGTCTGATGTCTCGGTGGTGGAGTCCCGCATGTTACTTGGCTCCACTATGGAGCTGCAGCCCGGTGAGTTCCGGGTGGTCATGGGGCGTCTGCTCGCCCGTCAACTCGGTCTGGCGCTGGGGGATTCGGTCACGATTACCCTGCCGGATATTCGGGTCACTCCGGCCGGTGTTTACCCCCGTGTGCGCCGGTTCACTCTGGTCGGCGTCTTTGAAGTGGGGGCGCAGATGGATCAACGGCTCGCCCTGATCCATCTGGACGATGCCCGACGACTGTTCCGCTATCAGGGGGTGCAGGGCGTTCAGGTGCAGGTGGAGGACATTTACCGGGCGAGTCCGGTGATGCGGGAGCTGGCCTCCGAACTGCCTGGAGAGCTGCGGGTGCGCGACTGGAGTCAGACCCAGGGGAGTCTGTTCCAGGCCGTTAAAATGGAGAAAATCGTCATCGCCGTTTTGCTCGGTATCATCATTGCGGTGGCCGCCTTCAATATTGTTTCCAGCCTGATTCTGATGGTGGCCGACAAACGCAGCGATATCGCCGTCCTGCGTACCCTGGGGATGACGGCCCGACAGATCATGGCGGTGTTTGTGGTGCAGGGCTCAACGGTCGGTTTTGTCGGTACTTTGGTGGGCGCACTGCTCGGTTGTGTGCTGGCACTGTATATCGGTCCCATTGTGACGACTCTGGAAGGCCTGTTGGACGTTCGGGTATTCGATCCCTCCGTTTATTTCATCAGTCATTTACCGTCACAGTTGCTGTGGCAGGACGTTCTGAGCATCTGTACGGTGTCCCTGTTCCTCAGCTTCCTGGCCACGCTCTATCCCGCCTGGCGGGCGGCGAAAATCGAACCAGCAGAGGCTTTGCGCTATGAGTGATTCAACCGCAGTATTGCGCTGCCACAACGTCCATAAAACCTACGCTCAGGGCCCGCAGACGGTGTCGGTGCTCAACGCGGTGAATCTGGCCGTGGCTCCGGGTGAGCGTCTGGCGATCGTCGGCGCGTCCGGCTCCGGAAAATCGACCCTGCTGAACATTCTGGGTGGCTTGGACCTTGCCAATGAGGGGGATGTGGAAGTGGCGGGGCAGTCGCTGCGCACACTCAGTGCCGACCAACGGGGTCGCCTGCGCAACCGCAAGCTCGGCTTTGTGTATCAGTTCCACCATCTGTTGCCGGAGTTCAGCGCCCTGGAGAATGTCGCCATGCCGCTGTTGATCGGCCGGTCCTCCCGAGGCGAAGCTCACCAGCGAGCTCGCGCCATGTTGGGACGGGTCGGGCTCAGCGAACGGGCCAGTCACAAACCCTCGGAACTGTCTGGCGGTGAGCGTCAGCGGGTGGCGATTGCCCGGGCGCTGGTGACCTCGCCCGCCTGCGTTTTGATGGACGAGCCGACCGGTAATCTCGATAGCCATACGGCGGAATCCATTCAGGCGCTGATGACAGAGCTGAACCGGGACAGCGGTACCAGTTTTGTCGTGGTGACTCACGATCTGAGCCTGGCGGCGCGAATGGATCGGACTCTGACGCTGGAAGATGGAGCCCTGCATGGGTAACACTGGTTATATTGGGCTGATTGGACGTCGCTATGCGTTGTCCCGAAGGCACAGCCATCTGGTCTCGTTCATTTCCTCGGTCTCCATTGTCGGCCTGGTGATCGGGGTGGCGCTGCTGATTACCGTGCTGGCGATCATGAACGGCTTTGACCGGGAGCTGCGCGATCGCATTCTCGGCATCATGCCTCACGCCGCGTTGTATCACCGGGACGGAGTGGCCGATTACCGGGATCTGGCCGCGCGGGTGAATGCCCATCCCGGCGTGACCTCGGCGACGCCTTTTGTTCAGTTGGAAGGGCTGCTTTCCCACAAGCGTGAGGTGGCACCCGTGGGCCTGGTGGGGGTACCGCCGGAGCAGCGGGATTCCCTGGCGGTGCTCTCTGACTATCTCCCCGAGGGGATATGGAACCGCCTCGCGGACAACCCCCGGGGCGTGCTGCTGGGGGCCGGGCTGGCCCGGTCCCTGTCGGTCAAGGTTGATGACAAGTTGATTCTGGTGGTGCCGGCGGGGGAGGGCGCGCCCCGGGTTCAGGCCCTGGCCGTCCTGGCGGTGTTCGACACCGGTACCGAGCTGGATAATAACCTGGCCCTCACCGCCCTGGAGACCGCCTCCGGACTGACCGGGCACCCCGGGGCTGCCAGTGGCATACGGTTCCAGGTACACGATCTGTTTTCCGCGCCGCAAGTGGCCCGGGATCTGGTGTACGATCTGCCCGGTGGCTACTACAGCTCGGATTGGACCCGCACTCACGGTAACCTCTACCAGGCGATTCACATGTCGAAACAGCTGGTGGGTCTGCTCCTGTTCCTGATTATCGCCATCGCCGCCTTCAATCTGGTCTCGACCCTCATCATGGTGGTCGTGGACAAGCAGGGGGATATCGCCATTCTGAGAACGCTTGGGGCGTCCAGCGCGGAAATTCTCGGTATCTTCATGATTCAGGGGGGGATGATTGGCGTCGTCGGAACCGGTATCGGTACCGCACTTGGCGTGACGCTGTCTTATTGGGTGACGGACTGGGTTCAATGGCTTGAGGGGCTGTTGGGCGTTCAGTTTTTGCAGTCTGACGTCTACCCCATCAGTTACCTTCCCTCGGATCTGCACTGGCCCGATGTGGCCCAGGTGGCCGGGACGGCTCTGGTGCTCAGCCTGGTGGCCAGTCTTTACCCTGCGTGGCGGGCAACACGCGTGCAACCGGCCGAAGCGTTGCGCTTCGAGTAAGTGGGCTCAGCGGTCGGGTTTCGGCGGTGATGAGCGGCGTCTCAATTTGCGTCGCTGCCAGCTTTTGACCACAGTCCAGCGCCAGAACAGTTGCATCACCACATAGCCCATTACGCCGAAAACCAACCCCGAGAGCAACGAGCCCACCAGTAGCGGTTTCCAGATCAGGCTGAACTCATGCATCAGCCAGTGCCAGCTCAGCTCGAGGGAGACCTGAACCGGAGGCAGCTCGAGCAGCCAGCGGCCCAACTGGTAGGTTGAAAAGAAAATCGCGGGCATGGTCAGGGGATTGCTGATCCACACCAGGGCCACCGAGATAGGCAGGTTGCAGTGCAGCAGCAGCGCCAGCAGCGCCGCGATGGGCATCTGGCCTGGCAGTGGAATGAACGCGACGAAAATACCGACAAAAAATGCGACCGAAACGGAGTGGCGGTTCAGGTGAAACAGGTTGGGATCGTGCAGCAGGTCCCCGAGAAAATGCAGGGCGGGGTTGCTCTTGATGGCGTGTGCGCTGGGGATAAAGCGCCGTAGTAGCTTGCGTGCCATACTCGATCACATAACGGCCAAAATAAAGGGGCCATTATGCCTGTCCTCGGGTGAAAAAACGATGATAAACCCGTGAAACGACGCTTTATTTCGCAATCTTGGGTAGCTCGTCGAGGTGGCTCAACAACCAGGTACAACCCTCATCAATACTGTCGTCCTGGGTCATGAGACTGCGGATCCGGTGCTGACACTCGCTCAGGGCATTGTCGATCACCGCCCGGGTGGCCTCGCTGGCCTCGAGAACGGAACAGGCCTTCTGCATCTGCTCAACCAGGGCGTCGACCAGGCGCTGCGTCTCTTCGACCTGGTAGGCGTAACGGATTTCCATATTGACCAGCGTGTTGTGAGCCCCATCGGACCAGTCCTGCAAGTACCGGCGCTGGTGCTGACCGGCCTGTTCTATCTCCAGGCTGTCTACCCGGGCGCCGGTAATGTCCATCAGGGCCTGCAGAAGCTGTTCGGTTTTCTGCAATTCCAGCTCGTCGGCATGAGGGTCCTTGAGCAGCAGGTGCATATGATCGCTCGCGAACATGATGCCCTCGTTCAGGTACGCCACATTCTGACTGATGGTGGTGCGACGGATCATGGCCCGCTCGCGCTCGCTGAACTGTTTCGCCGGATAGTACTCCGCGTGCCCGAGCTTCGACTGAAGGTAAAATCCGGCAGTCAGTTGACCCCTTTTCAGGGCGTTGATCACGCACCGGGCCAGCTCTTCAATGGACTGGACTCGCACGCTCGCCTGGGCAAACTGGCTCAGGATTGAATCCCGTTCGCTGTTCAGCAATACGTCTTCAAGCCGATTGGCCATGGCGCTGAGCTCGGACTGCAACTGTTCAAGTGACACTTCCTCATCCGTGGGGCCGGAGCTCTGGGTTTGGCGCTGTTCGCGCTCTTTGAGCTGTGTATAAAGAAGATCGACCTCGCTTTCCAGTGCCAGAATGCAGTGCTCACACTCCTTGACCAGTCGTTCCAGCTTGAACAGTTTTTCCGTTTGCTGCGCCCGCTCGTTATCGTCTTCGGTGTGGGGGATGGTGTCTCGCAGGCGACGCATCTCACCTTCCAGGTCGACGATCAGGTTGCGTTGGCGAGTGTTGTTATGGCGCAGCTGTTGGATCTCCGCCAGAGAGTAGGGCGACTGACCGCCACTGCCAGACGCCACATTCAGCGCCTGACTGCTGTCCGCCATGTTGGTGTGGATCACCCGGAGGGTTTCCTCGATCTGTTCCATGGACTCGGCGCGTTGCTGAGTCTGCTGCCATGGACTGCTTTGGTACCGGTCGGCATCATTGGTGGAGGTTAGTAACTCGGTCTCGGCGTTCGAGCGCTGCTGCTTCAGTTCCCGAATGTGCTGTTCAGAGCGGAACAGTTCCGCCTCCAGGCGCTTGAGGGTCTGCTCCATATGATCGCTTCGGTTATCGGGAAACTCGGCGTTGTATGAGCGCAACTCTCGAGCCAACTCACTGTTCAGGCGTTGGTTGTCGGCCGAGAAGTGTTCGATATTGGTCAGACGGCGTTCAGGTGGTGCCACCAGGGGGCGTGCATCGGAATCCATGATGTCGCGCAGCTGGCGGCGCAGGCTTTCGGCATCGGCATCCCCCGAAAGGCCCAAGGCTTCATTGATTTTCTGAAGCTTTTCAATGGTAAGGCGGTTTTCCTCCTGCAGTTGTTCCAACTCCTCCCGTTTGAGCCGGTTCAGTTCCAGTTTGCGTTGCAGATCCCGCGCCTGTTTTTCAAAACCTTTCAGTTTTTCGACCCGCTGTTGGAGTAACTTGACCTGATTGTTGCGCTGACGTCCCGGTTTGCTTTCCTGTCGGTCTACCACCCAGCGAGCGATATCATAAAGCTGCTTCTCCAGAAGGACCCAGGCATCGCCGGAGGCTTTTTCCTTGCGGTAGGCACGCTCCTCGGCTTCGGTGAACAGGAACCGCAGGGCGGCAACTTTGGCGTTAAACGGGTGTTCCGGTGTCAGTCGGGGCAGGTTGGTCTGGGTAATGTTCCGGTACCGATCCCGCGCTTCGTCCTTCACGCGCAAGAAGTATTCAGTCACCGCGTCGCCCGCTGAAGACTCTTCCGGCGGGGCGGCGCGGTTCTGGGCCCGTTCGGTACGTACGGTATTGCGCAGACGCTGGTAGGCAGCCATGATTTTTTTCTGATGGCGACGCTCGCGCAGCAACAGCACACCGAGCAGCGCGCAACCCAGGGAGAGTAAAAAGACCAGCTCTCCAAGAATGATCGTTGTCAGTGTCAACGAATCCAGCATTGTTGTTCCGCGCCCTCTGCAAGCGTCAAATTACTGTCGATACCGCGTTAAAACTGTGGGTTCTGTCACAGTTATAAGAGTCGAGCCCAGTATAGCCTCTATTGAGCTTGGTGGTGTGTCCCGGTTTGCGCATAATCGGGCTTCGCTCTTACGCAAAGGACCTGCGATGACCTCTCAAGGAGCCCCAACCGTTCAAAGCCCAGGCCGTCAGGCGCTGGTAAAGTCGGTGCATCGTCTGCTGAAGCGCCGACGACTGGCTTTCTCCCTCAACGCTGCACTGCTTAGTGCTTCTCTGGGCATCATTCTCGCCTCCCAATCGCCCCGTTTACCGCCACCATTTGCATTGTGGTTGTCAGCGCCTCTGATCGCGTGTCTGTTCTGGCGCGCGCCCCGTTGGCGTCAGTGTGTGGCGTTCGTACTCCTGGGGTTGTTCTGGGGCGTGCTGTTCGGTCACTGGCAGCTTGATCATCGACTGCTCCCCTCCTTCAGTGGTGACGAGATTCGGGTCCAGGGGACCCTGGTCGGGCTGCCGGATCACGATGCCCGCCGCGAGCGTATCCGCCTGCGGGTGGAGCAAGTCGAGTCGGTCGAGGGCGATCCCCTGGCGCTGCCCCTCAGGTACATTCTGGTCAGTTGGTACGGCGGGCCGCCTCTACACGCCGGTGAGCGCTGGCAACTGAAGCTGAGGGTCAAGCCGCCCCGGGGGTTCGTCAATCCCGGCGGGTTCGACTACCAGTTATGGTTGATGCGCCAAGGCGTGGATGCCACGGCCTATGTGCGGGAGAGTGCGGATAATCGAAGGTTGAGCGCACCCGCGGCAGGCTCGTTGAGTCACTGGCGGG
>NZ_DGMV01000047.1:72325-73777 GCF_002388575.1 Marinimicrobium sp. UBA4509 | reverse complement strand
ACGCTGGCTCGACCACCATCCGTCCGGGGTGGCTCACCGGGACCTGATGCTGGCGCTGCTGATCGGTGATCGCTCCACCTTGAGTCCCGAGCGCTGGACACGACTGCAGCGCACGGGCACCAATCACCTGTTGGCCATCTCCGGATTACATGTGGGCATGGTGGCGCTGGCGGGACTCTGGCTGGGCGGTATTCTGGGGCGCGGACTCAACGCGCTGTGCCATCGGATACCCGCCTCGGCGGTGGGTCAGGTATTCGCGCTCGGCTTCGCGCTTTTCTACAGCGCCCTGGCCGGATTCAGCATTCCGACCCAGCGCGCCTTGATCATGATCGGCGTGGTGCAATGGGTGCTGCTGCGCCGGGGAAGTCTACCCGCCGCCACCGGCTTGCTGTTGGCCTGGGTGGCGGTTCTGGTCAGGGACCCGCTCGCCCCTTACGATACCGGGTTCTGGCTCAGCTTTAGCGCCGTCGCGGTCCTGATGCTGGCACTTGGCGGGCGGCGCCGCGCGGGTGCTCAGTGGTGGGGGCAAACGGTGGTGCGGTCTCAGTGGGCGGTGTTTTTGGGGCTGATGGTTCCGCTCCTGATACTGGTGCACGGAGTTAGCCTGGTGGCGCCGATTGCCAACCTGCTGGCGATTCCGTTGGTGACCCTGATGGTGGTTCCCTGGTTGCTTGTGGCGCTGCTGCTGGGCGCCCTCTGGCCCTGGGCCAGTGACCTCTCGCTGGTGGTGGCGGACCTGGGCTTGTCCGCACTTCTGGCCTGGTTGGAGTGGCTGGAGGACGTGGCGCCAATGACGTTGTTTCAGACGGCGCTGTCCTGGCCGGCACTGGCCCTGGCCGGACTGGCCACGCTGCTGATGTTGTTGCCACGAGGGCTGCCCGGACGGTGGCTGGGTTACCCCGGGATAGTGTTGGCGCTGTTGCTCCCGGGGCCACCGGTACCCCCCTTGAGAGTGACGTTTCTGGATGTGGGGCAGGGCCTGGCGGTGGCGGTACAGACGCCGGATTACCGGCTGGTGTATGATACGGGCCCCACCTACAGTGAGCGGCTGGATGCGGGTTCTGGCGTGATCGTGCCCTATTGGCGGCAGTTGGGTGTCCATCAGTTGGACGCGGTGGTGGTCAGTCATCGTCACGATGATCACTCGGGAGGGCTTTCCAGTGTGCTGAAAAGTCTCCCGACCGAGGCACTCTGGGTGGGCGATGCGACACTGTCCACGTCGATGCCCGGGCGGGATTGCCATCAGAGGGCTTCGTGGCAGTGGAATCAGGTGAAATTCCGGTTTCTGCACGGCGGCTTCCCGGCGCAGGTGAATGGCAATAATCGCTCCTGCGTTCTCGAGATTGAATACGCGGGGCAGCGGCTCCTGTTGACCGGTGATATCGAACGGGAAGTGGAGTGGCGGTTGGTCGGCCGGGATCAGCTCAACGGCTCCATCGACGTGCTGCAGGA
>NZ_DGMV01000047.1:69434-72254 GCF_002388575.1 Marinimicrobium sp. UBA4509 | reverse complement strand
CCATCGACGTGCTGCAGGTTCCGCACCATGGCGCCATCACGTCCTCGTCGATCGAGTGGGTTGAACAGACCCGCCCGGCCCGCGCGGTGGTCAGCGCCGCTTTTCAGGGGCGGCATGGCCATCCGAATGAGACGGTGGTAGAGCGCTATCGCTCCCGGGGTGCTGAGGTGCTCAATACCGCGAGCCTGGGGGCCATTGTGTTCGAATGGGATGAGCAGGGGCGGCGCACCGAGCGGTATGCCCGGTATGCGCCAAGACGTTGGTGGTATGAATAAGGTGACGGTGGCCGTTGGCGACTGTCGCAAAATGTGACCGGGTGTTTTCCCGCTGGAAATGGTCTGTGCTATCTTGCGCCCCTGATGGTCAGGCGCCTTGGCCAGACAACGATTCAAAAGAG
Organism: Marinimicrobium sp. UBA4509; assembly: GCF_002388575.1. Lineage (NCBI taxonomy): Bacteria > Pseudomonadati > Pseudomonadota > Gammaproteobacteria > Cellvibrionales > Cellvibrionaceae > Marinimicrobium > Marinimicrobium sp. UBA4509. The sequence continues at coordinate 71,857 of NZ_DGMV01000047.1, read as the reverse complement.
GAAAGTTCAGTGTTTGAGATTATTACCGCGGGTGGCTGGTTGATGGTCCCCATTATTCTCTGTTCCATCCTGGTGATCGCCATTGGTGGAGAGCGTTACTGGACCCTGGATCCCAAAAAAATCGCCCCACGGCATCTGCTCGCACAGGTGTGGAGCTGGATCAAGAACAACCAGTTGGACGCGGGCAAACTCCGCGAGCTCAAACAGTCTTCCCCTCTGGGGCGCATTCTGGCCGCGGGGCTGAGTAACTCCCGCCATGGCCGGGAAGTCATGAAGGACAGTATTCAGGAAGCGGCCAGTCAGGTCATCCACGAGATGGAGCGTTACCTGACCATCCTCAGCACCATTGCCAATATCGCACCGCTGCTCGGTCTGCTCGGCACCGTGATCGGTATGATCAAGGTGTTCACCGCCATCATGCTACAGGGCACTGGCAATGCCGGCGTTCTGGCCGGCGGGATTTCCGAGGCGCTGATCACTACCGCCGCCGGCCTGACCGTCGCCATTCCCGCGATGATTCTGCACCGCTTTTTCCAGCGCCGGGTGGACACCATTGTGGTCACCATGGAAGAGGAAGCGGTAAAACTTGTGGACGCCCTGCACAGCGACCGTCGGGTCGATGTGAAAGCCAACTGATTGACCGAGGAGCAAGCGGGTGCAATTTCGACGTCAATCCAGAGAAAATGACAGCATCAATCTGACACCATTGATTGATGTGGTATTTCTGTTGCTCATTTTCTTTATGGTGTCCACCACCTTTACCAAAGAAACCCATTTGAACATTGACCTGCCCGAAGCCGAAGGTGAAGCGAGCGAGCAGGACGCCGATGCGCCGCTGGATATTCTGATCACCGCGGAAGGCGACTACTCGATCAATGGTCGCAGCCTGGTAAACAGTAAACTGGTGACCTTGAAGTCGGCCCTGGAAAAGGCCTCCGAGGGCAACAATCAGTTGCCTCTGACCATTACCGCTGATGCCAAAGCCCCCCACGAAAGCGTGGTCCGGGCCATGGATGCCGCCGGCCAACTGGGCTTTGTGCACCTGAGTATCACCACCCGGCGCCCCGAGTCCGGGGAGTGATTCGGGGGCGTTTGACATGACGCTGGCCTCGGTCTGGGAAAATGCCTGGTACGGTAAGGCCCGCTGGGTGTATCTGTTCGCTCCTTTGGCCTGGCTGTTCCGGGCTTTGGCGCGCCGGCGTCGAAGCCGGCTCAAAAGTCGGGCGGTCGCCTTTGATGTGCCGGTGGTCGTCGTCGGCAATATCAGTGTTGGGGGCACCGGAAAAACCCCGTTGCTCATTGCCCTGGTGCAGCGTCTGCGTAAGGCGGGTTATTGCCCGGGCGTGGTCAGTCGGGGTTACGGGGGCAAGGCCCCGCGCTATCCGCTCATGGTTTCCGCAGACACCCCGGTCACGCATTGTGGCGATGAACCCCTGGCGATTGCACGGGCCACCCAATGTGCGGTGTGTGTCAGCCCGGATCGGGTGGAAGCGGCCCAAGCGCTGCGCGAGCAGGGCTGCGATATTGTGTTGAGCGATGATGGCCTGCAGCACTACCGCCTGGACCGGGACCTGGAAATCGCCGTGGTCGATGGCGCGCGCGCGTTTGGCAACGGCTGGTGTCTGCCCGTGGGCCCATTGCGTGAACCGGTCGAACGGCTCAACGAAGTAGATTGGGTGGTGGTCAACGGTTCAGAGGACAAGGTGCGTCAACAGGCCCCGACGCTTCGCACCGTCCAGTACACCATGAAGGTGACCCCGGATGCCTGGCATAGGGTGTCCGATGGTACCCGCGCATCGCTGACCCATTTTGCCCCACAGACATCCGTGCACGCGGTGGCGGGAATCGGCAACCCCGACCGGTTTTTTTCCACGCTGAAAGAACTCGGCCTGGAACCGGTTCACCACCGCTTCCCTGATCATCATCACTACCGCCCGGGCGAGCTTGTCTTCCAGCCGGCCTTTCCGGTTGTGATGACCGCCAAAGATGCGGTCAAATGCCAGCCCTTCGCCCAGCCGGACTGGTGGTATCTGAGTGTCAGTGCGACACTGCCGGAGGCGTTCTGGAGCGAGTTTCTGAACCGTATTGAATCCCTGAAATCCACACCTGAAACGAATTCAATCCCATGAGCTTTTACGTTGTCATCCCCGCGCGATACGCTTCCTCCCGGTTGCCCGCCAAGCCCCTCAAAGACATCGCCGGCAAGCCGATGATTCAGCACGTTTACGAGCGAGCCCGCGAGAGTGCCGCCACGCAGGTGATTATCGCCACGGATGATGAACGCATCGAACAGGCGGCCCGCGCGTTCGGGGCGACGGTGTGCATGACCTCTGCGGATCATCAGTCGGGAACCGATCGATTGCAGGAGGTGGTCAGTCAGTTGGGATTGCCGGACGATGCCATCGTGGTCAATGTGCAGGGCG
>NZ_DGMV01000047.1:68804-69318 GCF_002388575.1 Marinimicrobium sp. UBA4509 | reverse complement strand
ATCGTGGTCAATGTGCAGGGCGATGAACCTCTGATTCCGCCCGCGGTCATCAATCAGGTGGCGCAGAATCTGGCGGGTGATAGTTCGGCCAGTGTGGCAACCTTGTGTGAGCCGATTGAGTTGGTGGAGGATTTTTGTAATCCGAATATTGTGAAGGTGGTAATGGATGCCCATGGGCGTGCGCTGTATTTCAGTCGGGCGCCGATTCCGTATCCTCGCGATGCGTTTGCGGGTGAGGGTAGGGCGTTACCGGAGGATTTTGTGGCGCGGCGGCATATTGGTATTTATGCTTATCGCGTGGGGTTGTTGCACCGGTTTGTGACTTGGGATCAGGCGCCGTTGGAGCGGTTTGAGTCGTTGGAGCAGTTGCGGGTAATGTGGCAAGGTGAGTCGATTCACGTTGCGGAGGCTTGTCGGCCTGTTCCTGGTGGTGTTGATACTGAGCTTGATTTGGATCGGGTTCGGCGGTTGTTGGGCTCTTGAGTTTTTTGTTTGGTGGTCTTTTTGGAGTCCG